>NZ_JBHVKJ010000058.1:0-35497 GCF_042798275.1 Nocardioides sp. NPDC057767
GTGGCACCGGTGTGCCACCTCGGCCGACGTGCGTGACGCCTCGGCCGCGGTCAGCTGACGGGGAGACGTACGGCGATCGTGGTGTCGCCGGGGACGCTGGTCAGCCTCACGCTTCCGCCGTGGGCGGTGACGATGGCGTGGACGAGGGCGAGGCCGAGGCCGGCGCCGCCGTCGCGCTGACGAGCCTCGTCGGCCCGGGTGAAGCGCTCGAACGCGTGCGGGAGCAGAGCGGGCGGGAAGCCGGGGCCGTCGTCGTGGACGTCGAAGCCGTCAGGACGTACGCGGACCGTGACCGTGGTGCCGGCCGGCGTGTGCCGGCGCTCGTTGGTGAGCAGGTTGCTGATCACCTGGTGGAGCCGCTGGCCGTCCCCGGTGACGATGACCTCGGCGTCACCGGAGTCGGCGTCGGCGGGCAGCTCGAGCCTCCAGGTGTGCGAGGGGTCGACGACCCTGGCGTCGTCGACGGCCTCCAGGAGCAGCCGGGTCAGGTCGACCGAGTCACGAGCCAGCGGGCGGCCCTGGTCGAGGCGCGCGAGCAGGAGCAGGTCCTCGACCAGCGCGGTCATCCGCAGCGACTCCTCCTCCACCTTGCCGAGCGCCGTCGGGACCGCCTCGGGCCGCTGCTGGGCGAGCTCGGTGTAGCCGCGGATCGTGGTCAGCGGGGTGCGCAGCTCGTGGGACGCGTCGGCGACGAACTGGCGTACCCGCTGCTCGCTGCGGTGGCGCTCCGCCAGCGAGGTCTCGACATGGTCGAGCAGCGAGTTGAGCGCGGCGCCGACCTGGCCGACCTCGGTGTCCTCGTCGGTGAGCCGCTCGGGGACCCGTTCGGTGACCGAGACCTCGCCCGAGGAGAGCGGGAGCCCGGCGACGGTGTGCGCGGTGGCGGCGACCTCGCGCAGGGGGCTGAGCTGGCGGCGTACGACGAGATAGCCGGCACCTGCTGCCGCCAGCACTCCCAGCAGCGTGAGCAGGGCCTCCCAGAAGACGAGGCTCTCGATGGTGTTGTCGACCTCGTTGGTCGAGCGTCCGGTGACGACCACCACCTGGACGCCGTTGTTGAGGTTCCCGGACTGGGCGATCACCCGGTAGGCGCCGTGGTCGGGCAGGGAGACATCGTGGGGACGGGCATCGACGCGTACGGCGGCCAGCGCCTCCAGGTCGGCCGGGGTGAGCGACTCCGCCTGGTCGGGGACGAAGCTGCCGAGGTTGCCCTGGGCGGCGCCGCTCTCGGGAAACACCGCGACGACCGAGTCCGGCCCGATGTTGAAGTTGCCCCCGGGACGAGGGCCGGCGACACCGCGTGCCATGTCGTGCACGTCCCGGTCGAGACGGTCCATGAGGGTCTCGCGCAGCGCGATGGTGGCGAAGGTCGCGATCAGGAGCGACACGACCAGCACCAGGGAGACCGCGGTGATCACCAGGCGCGAGATGAGCGGCGTGACCAGCCGCTTCAGCCGGTTCACCCAGCAGCCTTCAGCACATACCCCGCGCCGCGCATCGTGTGGATCATCGGCTCCCGGCCGGCGTCGATCTTCTTGCGCAGGTAGGAGATGTAGAGCTCGACGACGTTGGCCTGACCACCGAAGTCGTAGGACCAGACCCGGTCGAGGATCTGGGCCTTGGACAGCACCCGCCGCGGGTTGCGCATCAGGAAGCGGAGCAGCTCGAACTCGGTGGCGGTGAGGCCGATCTCCTCCCCCGCCCGGTGCACCTCTCGGGAGTCCTCGTCCATGGTGAGGTCGCCGACGCGGATCACCGAGTGCTCCTCGACCCGGGTCGCGCCGGCCCGCCGCATCAGGGCACGCAGCCGCGCGACCAGCTCCTCGAGCGAGAACGGCTTGATCACGTAGTCGTCACCACCCGCGGTCAGCCCGGCGACCCGGTCCTCGACCGCGTCCTTGGCGGTGAGGAAGAGGACGGGTACGTCCGGGCTGGTCGCCCGCACCCGGCGCAGGACCTCGAGCCCGTCGAAGTCGGGCAGCATCCAGTCGAGCACGATCGCGTCGGGGGCGGTCTCCTTCGCGGCGGCCACGGCCTTGGAGCCGGAATGAGCCGTGGTGACCGCCCAGCCCTCGAACCGCAGCGCCATCGAGATCAGCTCGGCGATGTTCACCTCGTCGTCGACGACGAGCACCCGCAGGGGAGAGCCATCGGGGCGGGTCAGATCCTGTGCTCCGGTCATGACCCCATCATGCGACCGTTTGCTGTGCGGCGCCTGTGAGGTCACTGTGGAGTGTCGATGTCATCGCCGCCCACCCGGCGGGCGGTGTGGAGCATCAGGTCGGCGCGCACCTCGACCTGCTCCGGGAGCGCCGCGGTCAGGTCGGCGAAGAGCGCGGACCGGTCGTCGGCCGTGAGGATCCGGATCGCGGAGATGGTGTCGAGGTGACGCACGTAGTCGTCGCGGGCGAGGCTGAACCGGCGTGGCACCTCTCGCTGGCGTACGTCGCGCAGCCGACCGTCGGCGAGCATCTCGCCCCCGGGGAACAGCATGGGCGCGTCCGCCACGGACGGCGGCGGCAGGTGACGGCCCGCCGGGGCGTACGCCGCGATCAGCTCCTCCTCGACGGCCGCGACGTCGTCGTCGGCGAGCTCGAAGGGACCGCCGAAGAAGGCCACCGCTCCTCCGTCACGGACCAGGGCGGTGGCCCGGTCCCACCGGGTCTCCGGCGCGGTCCAGTGCCACGCCGCGGCCGCGTAGAGCAGGTCGAACGGTTGATGGTCGGCGGGGTCGAGGTCCTCCAGCGCGGCGCGCACGGTGGTCACCGGCAGGCCGGCGCACTCGCGGCGGAGCACGGCGAGCATCTCGGCGTCGGGGTCGGTCGCGACCACTTCGATCCCCGCGCCCGCGAACGTGCGGGTCGCCTTCCCGGTGCCGGCGCCGATCTCGATCGCCCGGCGCACCGGTCCGTCGGCGACCTCGCTCACCAGCGCGACCAGGCCCTCGGGATAGCCGGGGCGGTAGCGCTGGTAGTCCTCCGCGACCGCTCCGAAGCTCCGTGCGCGTTCCATGTCGACCGCCTCTCGGTCAGAGCCCGGGGGCACCCCACACGGCAAGCCAGCGGGACAGATCCTTCTCGACCGGGAGATCGCCTTCGACCGCGGTGCGGACGTTGATCTCGAGGAGGTTGTCGCGCTGCTGCGGGCCGGTGGGGACGAAGGGGTAGAAGGTGCCCTGCTTGTAGAGGTAGATCAGGCCGACGCGGCGCCCGTCGGCACCCTCGAAGGTGATCAGGGAGCACAGCAGCCCGGGGCCGAAGCCGTTCATCTCCAGCGTCGTGTTGACCGCGTGCAGGTCGGTGACCAGGCCGGTGATGTCGGGGTTGGCCGGGTCGAGGGGCTCGTGGTCGACGCTGAGCCAGGTGAAGCCGAACTCGTCGACGCTCGTGGTCACCTTCGGGGCACTCTCGGAGGCGCCGAGCAGCTCGACGACGTCGTTCTGGGTGCCGGCGAACCCGGCGCCGGCCGCAGCCCGGTAGCAGACCGCGCCATCGCCGGTCGGGACCAGCCCGAGCGAGGTCTGCATGGTGAGCGCGGCGGTCGGCACCGCGAACAGCGCGTCGAGGTTGGCCTGCTTCGGTCGCGTACGACCCGTGATGACGTCCCAGAAGCCCACGGGCCGACCCTACTGCGCCGGACGGCCCAGCTCGGCCTCGATCCGGGCGAGTTGCTCCAGGCGCTGTTCCAGCGACGGATGGGTCGAGGTCAGCGTACGCAGCGACTGGCCGCTGATCGCCGGGGCGATGAAGAACGCGTTCAGCGCCTGCGAGGACCGCAGGTCCCGGCTCGGGATCGCGGAGATCTCGCCGGTGATCTTCTGCAGCGCGCTGGCCAGCGCGGCCGGCTTCATGGTCAGCTGAGCGCCGGCCCGGTCGGCGGCGAGCTCGCGGTAGCGAGACAGCATCCGAAGCAGCAGCCAGGACACGGCGTAGACCACGAGCGAGACCAGCAGCACCACCAGCCACACCGGAAGACCGTTGTTGTTGTCGCGGCGGCCGCCACCGGCGTAGGCACCGTACTGCGAGCCGCGGCTCAGCATCCCGGCGACGATGCCGGCCGAGGAGGCGACCGTCATCACGAGCACGTCGCGGTGGGCGACGTGGGAGAGCTCGTGGGCGAGCACGCCCTCCAGCTCCTCGGCGCTCAGCCGCTGCATGATGCCGGTGGTCACCACGACCGCGGACCGCTTCGGCGAGCGGCCGGTGGCGAAGGCGTTGGGCATGTCGGTGTAGGCGATCCCGACGCGCGGCTTCGGCATGTCGGCCAGCGTGCACAGCCGGTCGATCATCGCGTGCAGCTCGGGCGCCTCCTGGGCCGACACCTCCCGCGCGCGCATCGCGCGCATCGCGAGGGTGTCGGAGGAGTACCACTGCCACCAGGCGATGCCGAGCCCGACGATGCCGATGATCGGCGCCCACTGCGCGGGCAGCACGAACATCAGCGCCACGATGAGCCCGACGAAGAGCGCGCCGAGCAGGAACATCACCGTGGTCATCCGGACGGTCAGCCCGGCATCACCCTGGAAACGTGACATGGCTGGTTCTAGCCAGGGATGAGGCCCTCGTCGCCGAGCATCTCGGAGACCTCGGCGAGCGTGGAGCCGGGTCCGGGGAGGATCAGGTCGGAGGAGTCGATCGCGTCGACCGGGTGGGCGGTGCCCAGCGAACGGACGCTGTCGAGCAGCGCGGCGAGCGCCGCCTCGAAGACGGCCTCGTCGGTGCCCTGGCAGGCAGCCTCGACGGCGGCGTCGAGCTCGTTGAGCTTGTCGACAGCGGCGTCGTCGACGTCGTACTGCCCCTCACCCAGGATGCGAACGATCACTGCTCGGCCTTCTTCTCGGTCGATTCCACGTCGATCACCGGCGCGTTGGCGTCGGCGCCGGGCAGCGCCTGCGTCTGCTGCGGGGCGTTGAGGCCCTTGAGCGCGGCGAGCTCGGCCTCGACGTCGTTGGTCGAGCTGAGCGCGTCGAGCTGGCGGGTGATGTCGTCGGAGGGTCCGGCGGTGAGGTCGTCGAGGGCGCCCGAGGCGAGCAGCTCGTCGACGGCGCCGGCGCGGGCCTGCATCTCGAGGGTCTTGTCCTCGGCACGCTGCATCGCCAGGCCGACGTCGCCCATCTCCTCGCCGATGCCGGAGACCGCCTCGTTGATCCGGGTCTGCGCCTCGGCGGCGGTGTAGGTCGCCTTGATGGTCTCCTTCTTGGTGCGGAAGGACTCGACCTTGGCCTGCAGCCGCTGCTGGGCGAGGGTGAGCTTCTCCTCCTCACCCTGGAGCGTGGCGAGCTGGGTGCTGAGGTCGTTGATCTGGCTGGTCAGCCCGGACTTGCGGGTCAGCGCCTCGCGAGCGAGGTCCTCCCGGTTCATCTCGATGGCCTTCTGGGCCTGGCCGGTGAGCTTGTCGGACTGCTGCTTGAGCCCGTTGATCTGCAGCTCGACGCGCTTGCGGCTGGTCGCGACGTCCGCGACACCGCGACGCACCTGCTGCAGCATCTGAAGCTGCTTCTGGTAGCTGTAGTCGAGCACCTCCCGTGGGTCCTCGGCCTTGTCGAGCGCCTTGTTTGCCTTCGCCTTGAAGACCAGGCTCAGCCGCTTCATCACACTCATCGGTTCCCTTTACGCCTCTCATATGCGGCCGACCGCCGGCCGCCCCGCGTCGTCGCTTGCCGCTGGACTCTCGTCGTCCTAGGACAAGTGTTGCCTCTCACCTTAGGCCGGGTCCACAAAACTCGCTGTCAAGGCCGCACGGGATATCCTGTGTGTGTCCCAGCCAACAGGTAAGAGGTCACTCAAGTTGTTCGGTCGCAAGTCCCCAGCCCCGCAGGTCGTCGAGCCCGAGAGCCCGGTCAAGGAGACCGGCAAGGGTCGCCCGACCCCCACGCGCAAGGAAGCGGAGGCAGCTCGCAAGGCGCGCCTCAAGCAGCCGCGCACGCGCAAGGAGATCAACGCCGCCAACCGCGCCCAGCGCGCCGAGCAGGGCGACAAGATGCGCCAGGCGATGAAGACCGGCGACGAGCGCTACCTCCCGCTGCGCGACAAGGGCCCGGTCAAGCGGTTCGTCCGCGACTGGGTCGACGCCCGGTTCACCTTCGCCGAGATCGTGCTCCCGGTGCTCATCATCGCGCTGGTGGTGCCCTACGTCAGCGTCGAGCTCGCGATGTACTCCCAGCTCTTCACGCTCGTCGTGATGGCCACCGTGATCATCAACCTGATCGCGCTGCGCTTCCTGCTGCGCAAGGAGCTCAAGCGCCGCTTCCCCGACAACGACCTCAAGGGCACGACCTACTACGCGATCATGCGGGCCATCCAGATCCGTCCGCTGCGCCTGCCCAAGCCGCAGGTCAAGATCGGCACCGAGCTCCCCGACGACTACCGCTGAATCTCGTCCGCCTCGGGAGGGTCCTCGACCTCGCAGACCAGACTGGCCCCGCCGACGCGGTCCTGGAAGCTCCAGGAGCTGGTCAGGTCGGTGAGCTTGTCGGCGATGTAGGGCTCGGGTGCGGCCGCGGGCATCGAGGTGAGCGTCCAGACCGTGGAGAGCTCGACCCGGGTCGGCGTACGCCAGGCCAGCTTGACCCAGATCTCGCCGGGCAGGCTGGAGGCGGCCACGTGCACGCCGAAGGCTGCGAGCACCTCGAGCCGGTTCGCGGCCCGGTCGCCTACGACACGTGAGTCGGTCCACGCCCGCACCTGGCTCATCGCCTGGTCCGGCGTCAGCAGGTCGGACGCCTGCTCGCGGGCCGTCTCGTGGACGTGGTTGCTCATCAATTGACCTCTCGGGTGGGGGATGGTGTGGCCGGGGCCGTCTGGATGTCCCAGATGGTGTCGAGGCCGGCCCTGCGGAGCCGGCCGGCGAGCGCCGGGTCGGCGTTGCGGAGACGAAGAGGCACGCCCCGGGTCCCGCAGCGCCGCTTCGCCCACAGCAGGGCGGCGACCGTCGTCGAGGAGAACCGGGTCAGTCCGGTCAGATCGACCACGACCGCCTCGGGAGCGCTCGCGAGCATCTCGGCCAGCCGCCAGCGCAGGTTGTGGATCGCCCGCCGGCAGGTGACGTCCGAGAACGGGACGACGACGGTCTCCTCGACCGGATAGAAGTCAGCCTCGCTCATGCGGCCCACACTGACCGCGCTGTATGGAGGTGCCTTCGCAGTTTCGTGTCAGTTTCGTGTCACTTCGGGCCGGTCGAACGCAACAGCCCGGTGTCGTCACCACCTGGGTGAGACGATGCCGGACGTGCAAGAGGCAGCCAGACGAGTGCTCATCCTGGAGGACGACTACGGGCTGCGTACGTCTCTCCGGCTCTTTCTCGAGCAGGAGGGATACGCGGTCGGCGAGGCCGACGACGCCGAGGTCGCCCTCGAGCTGGACGCCGAGCGGCCGTTCGACGTGATGCTGGTCGACCTGATGCTCGGCGGCATCGACGGGTTCACCTTCATCCGCTCCGTCCGGCCGAGGACGACCGCGCCGATCATCGTGATCAGCGCCCGCGACGGCGCCAAGGACGTGGTCGCCGCTCTGGAGGCGGGAGCCGACGACTACGTACGCAAGCCCTTCGACGTCGCCGAGGTCCGCGCCCGGATCAAGGCCGCGCTGCGGCGCCCGGACTACCCGCTGGTCCCCTCCTCCGGCGGCTACCCGCCCGCAGGCGGCATCGTGCTCGACTCGACCGACGGACCGCTGGTCTTCGACCCCGCGGGCGCGACGCTGCGCCGGGGAGCCGAGGACCTCCACCTGACCAGCACGGAGTTCAAGCTCCTGCTCGCCCTGGCGACGAGTCCGGGCCGGGTGATGACCCGCGAGAACCTGGTCAGCCAGATGTGGCCGGAAGGGCACCACGGCGACGTCCGCGTCGTCGACGTGCACGTCAGCCGGCTGCGCACCAAGGTCGACGCCGACCCGGCGGCTCGTGGCGTCATCTCGACGGTCCGCGGGCTCGGCTACCGCCTGGACCCGCGATGAGCCCGCGGCCACCCCGCCGGGGTCTGCGCGCCAACGTGGTCACGGCGTTCGCCGCCGGAGCCCTGCTGATCAGCCTGATCCTGGCCTTCGGCACCTACTTCTCCGCGCGTCACTACCTGATCGTGCAGCGCGAGCGCAACGCGCTGCAGCAGGCCTACATCGACGCCGCGCTGGTCAAGGAGAGGCTGCGTACCAACGGGGTGAACGTGGCCGACGTCCTCACCGAGATCGCCCAGCCGCGGCGCACCACGGTCCTCGTCCACCAGGACGGCCAGTGGTACTCCTCCGACCTCACCACTCCTGTCCACGACGCCACCAGCAGCGTCGCCAGGAGCGTCGAGGCCGGCGACGTGGCGCTGTCCTGGAACGATGCCGGCGACCGGCCCAACATCGTGGTCGGGATCCCTCTCGAAGGCGTCGGTGCCGACTACTACGAGGTCACCCACGCCAAGGAGCTCAGCCAGACGCTCGACACGATGGGCTACGCGCTCGCCATCTCCGCGGCGCTCACGACCGTCGCCGGCGGCATCCTGGGCTGGTACGCCGCCCGGCGGGTGCTGCGTCCGCTGCGGCAGGTCGCCCTGGCCGCCGCGCGCATCTCCGCCGGCGAGCTCGACACCCGGGTCGAGGCGACCGACGACCCCGACCTGGCGACGCTCACCGGGTCGTTCAACACCATGGTCGACACCGTCGTCGAACGCCTCGACCACGACGCCCGCTTCGCCGCCGACGTCAGCCACGAGCTCCGTACGCCGGTCGCCACCCTCACCACCAGCCTCGGTGTCCTGCAGGGCGACCGCACCCTCTCACCGAGCTCCGCGACGGCCGTCGGGCTGATGGCCGGCGAGCTGGAGCGGTTCCGCGGGGCGCTGGAGGACCTGATCACGCTGGGGCGGCTCGATGCCGGCGTACGCGAGTCGGAATGGGAGGTGCTGGGCGTCGCCGACCTCGTCGCCGCGACTCTCCGCGAGGCCGGGATCGGCGGCGAGGTGGTGGTCGAGGTGCCGGCCGACCTCGAGATCTATGCCGACCGGCTCCAGGTCCACCGGGCGCTGGCCAACCTGGTCCGCAACGCCGAGACGCACGGCGGCGGCCTGACCGCCGTGCGCGCCACGTCCCGGCGCCGCCACGCCGAGATCCATGTCGTCGACTCCGGTCCCGGCGTCCCCGCCGCGGAACGAGAGCACATCTTCGACAGGTTCGCCCGGCTGGGCGCCCGCGGCGCGACCACCGGCAGCGGGCTCGGGCTGAGCATCGTGGAACAGACCGCCCAGCTCCACGACGGCTCGGTCTGGTGTCGCGACACCGACTCCGGTGGCGCCGACTTCGTGCTCTCCCTCCCACTGGCGCCCACGGCGCGGTCCAGGTCTGGCCGGGAGGTGACATGAGAGCGGTGCGTACGTGCTGTGCGGCGGTGGCCACCGGGCTGCTCCTGCTCACGGCCGCGTGCGGCGTGCCCGACGACGACCAGGTGCGCACCGTCGATCCCGCCGAGGTCCCCTACCACCTGCTCGAGGACGCGGGAGAGGTGCCCACCGGCACGGCGAACTGGACCGCCAGACCGCGGCTCTACTGGGTCGATGCCCAGGACCGGCTCGTCGGTCGACCCGCGGCGAGCTTCTGCGCGAAGACCTTGACCGGGGTCGCGAGGGACATCCTCGACCAGCTCGGTGATGGCCCCTCGGTCCGCGAGCTGAGTGCCGGCCTCGGCACCGCCCTCCCCCCGCAGGGATGGCTGGAGCTCGTGGCCATCACCGACCGCACCGCCCACCTCCGTGCCTCCACCGACGACACGATCGCCACCAACCGGGTCGTGCTCGCGACGGCACAGACGGTGCTGTCGCTGACCTCGATCCCGGGCGTGGACCGGGTGGAGGTCGAGTACGACGCCGAGCCGTTGCAGGTGCCGCGGTCCTCGGGCGAGCTCGCCGACGGACCGCTGCGGCACGACGACTACCGCAGCCTGCTCGCCGACCCCGCCGAGGCCGCCGGCGTCCCCGGACAGCCCGCGGCCGACCGGCTACGAGGTGAGGAGCTCTGCCCGCGCTGAGCCGGCTCCCCCCACCGCGCTCAGGCCAGCCCGAGGACGTCCTCCAGGCCGATGGTCAGGCCCGGCCGCGAGCCGATGCCTCGGATCGCGGCGAGCACGCCGTGGGCGAAGGAGCTGTGGGAGAGCGAGTCGTGGCGGATGGTCAGGAGCTCGCCGACGCCGCCGAGGACGACCTCCTGATGGGCGACCGACCCGGACATCCGCAGCGAGTGGACCGGGATGCCGTCGACGGAGGCGCCACGGGCGCCGTCGAGCGCCGAGGTGGTCGCGTCGGGCGCCGGACCCACACCGGCCTCCCGGCGCGCCGCAGCGACGAGCTCGGCGGTCCGGCGGGCCGTACCGGAGGGAGCGTCGGCCTTCCGCTCGTGGTGGGTCTCGACGATCTCCACCGACGGGAAGTGCGCGGCGGCGAGCTCGGCGAACCGCATCATCAGCACGGCACCGACCGAGAAGTTGGGGACCACCATCGCCCCGACGCCCGGGGTCTTCGCCAGCCAGGTCTCGAGCTGCTCGACGCGGTCGGGGCCGAAGCCCGAGGTGCCGATCACCGTGTGCACGCCGTGGGACAGGCAGAACTCGGCGTTGCCCATCACCGCCTCGAGCGTGGTGACGTCGACGGCCACCTCGGCGCCGGCGTCGGTGATCATCGACAGCTCGTCGCCACGGCCGATCCGAGCCACGAGCTCGAGGTCATCGGCGGACTCGACGGCATCACAGACCGCCGAACCGAGCTTGCCACGTGCACCGAGAACAGCCACCTTAGTCATGGGCGAAACCCTATAGATCACGCTCGAGCAACGATCCACCAGCATCCGGTGAACACTGTCTGGCGAGGGTCGTGAGCAGAACCGTAGAAGGATCTGGCAGTCTTGGACCCATGGTGGTGCAGACGATCCCTGCTCGGATCCGTTGGGCCGTTGACTTCATGGACATTCAACCGAACGATCATGTCCTTGAGATCGGCTGCGGTCCGGGGGCTGGTGCCGAGCTGATCTGTAGCCGGCTGGAGACCGGAAAGCTGTTTGCGATCGACCGCTCGGAGTCGGGTGTCGATCGTACGAAGCGACGCTGCGCGAAGTATCTGGAGGCAGGACGCCTCACGGTCCGCCAGATCGACCTCGCGACGCTGCGGGTGCCGGTCAAGCGGCTGACGAAGGTCTTCGCGTTCAACGTCAACCTGTTCTGGGTGCGGGACGCATCCGCCGAGATCGCGCTGCTCCACGAGCGCGTGCTTCCCGGCGGCACCGTCAACCTCTTCTACGAGGCCACCCAGCGCGAGCAGGTCCCCGAGATCATCGAGAAGTCGAGCAAGGCCCTCGCCGACGCCGGCTTCCGGGTCTCCATCGTCGACTCCAAGGTCCCGGCCGCTGTCGGGATCATCGGTCGCCGCTGACGCGAGAGTCACGCCGAGTCGGCTCGTCATGACGGGCCGACTCGGCAGGGGAATCGGTCATGACGAGCCGACTCGGCGCTCAGGCGGGGCCCACGACGGCGAGGATCTCGGGCCGACTCAGGATCTCGGCGGCGACCTCGCGACAGTCGTCCAGGGTGACCGCGTCGATACGGGCCAGGACCTCGTCGATCGAGTAGAGCTCGCGGTGGACCAGCTCGGCACGGCCGATGCGGGACATCCGGGAGGCCGAGTCCTCCAGACCCAGCACGAGCCCGCCGCGCAGCTGACCCTTGCCGAGCTCGAGCTCCTCGGCGGTGATGCCGTCGCGAGCGACGGCGGCCAGCTCGGAGCGTACGACCTCGAGGACCTCGTCGAGCTTGGCCGGCAGGCACCCGACCTGGACCCCGAAGAGTCCTGTCTCGGCGTGGCTGTAGGCGTAGGAGTAGACCGAGTAGGCCAGGCCCCGGTGCTCGCGGACCTCCTGGAAGAGCCGTGAGGACGTCGCCCCGCCGACGGCGGTGTTGACCACCTCGAAGGCGAAGCGGCGGTCGTCGCCGCGCTGCAGGCCCTCGCGGGCCAGGATCACGTTGACCTGCTCCAGCGGGCGCTGGGCGCTGGTCTCGCCGGGAGCGACCTCGAGGGGTGACCCCTCACGCGGCGCCACCGGGGCGGTCTCGCTCGTCAGGAAGCCCGAGCCGGAGAACGCCTTCTCCACCATCGCCACGACCTCGTCGTGGTCGACGTTGCCGGCGACCGAGACGACCATCCTGGGCGCCACGTAGTGCTCTCGGTAGAAGTCGTCGATCTCCTCGCGGGTCAGCGCGGAGATCGAGGCCTCCGTGCCGGCGATGCCTCGCCCGAGCGGCGTCTCGGCGCCCCATGCCTGGGCGGCGACGAGGTTGTGGATCACGTCGTCGGGATCGTCGTCGTGCATGGCGATCTCGTCGAGGATCACGTCACGCTCGGCCTCGACGTCCTCGCCGGTGATCAGCGAGGAGGTCAGCATGTCGCCGACGACGTCGATCGCCAGCGGCAGGTCGACGTCGAGCACACGCGCATGGAAGCAGGTGTACTCCTTGGCCGTGTAGGCGTTGAACTCCCCGCCGACGCGGTCCAGCGAGGAGGAGATCTCCAAGGCCGTACGCGACGGGGTGCCCTTGAACAGCAGGTGCTCGAGGAAGTGGGAGCAGCCGTGCTGGCGCGCGGTCTCGTCCCGGGACCCGACACCGATGAAGACGCCGACGGCCGCCGAGCGGACCCCGGCCATCTGCTCGGTCACGATCCGCAGGCCCGAGGGGTGGACCGTACGTCTCACCAGCGACGTCACTGCGCCGTTGACCTCGGTCTGCTCGAGCGTGACGGTGGTGCCGGGCTCCTGGTTATAGCCGGGGGACCGGCCGACACCCGTGTGTCGACCGGTCCCTCGTGCCGAAGCGGAGCCAGAGGCGTTCCACTCAGTGGTGCGTGACGCCAAGGTCACTCCTCGTCTGCGGCCTCGGTGGCGGTCTCAGCCGGAGTCTCCTCGGCGGGAGCCTCCTCCTCGAGCACCGGGGCGAGCGACAGCTTGCCGCGGTCGTCGATCTCGGCGATCTCGACCTGGATCTTCTGGCCGACCTCGACGACGTCCTCGACCGACTCCACCCGCTTGCCGCCGTTGAGGGCGCGCAGCTTGGTGATGTGGAGCAGGCCGTCCTTGCCCGGGAGCAGGGCGACGAACGCGCCGAAGTTGGTCGTCTTCACGACCGTGCCGAGGTAGCGCTCGCCGACCTCGGGCATGGTCGGGTTGGCGATCGCGTTGACCGCCGCCCGGGCGGCCTCGGCGGCAGCGCCGTCGGTCGCACCGATGAGCACCGTGCCGTCGTCCTCGATGGAGATCTGGGCGCCGGTGTCCTCCTGGATCTGGTTGATCACCTTGCCCTTCGGGCCGATGACCTCGCCGATCTTGTCGACGGGGACCTTCACGGTGATGATCCGCGGAGCGGTCGGAGCCATCTCCTCCACACCGCCGATGGCCTCGTGCATGACGTCCAGGATGGTCGTACGCGCGTCCTTGGCCTGGTTGAGGGCCTGGGCGAGGACCTCGGCCGGGATGCCGTCCAGCTTGGTGTCGAGCTGCAGCGCGGTCACGAACTCCGCGGTGCCGGCGACCTTGAAGTCCATGTCGCCGAAGGCGTCCTCGGCACCGAGGATGTCGGTGAGCGCGACGTACTTGGTCTCGCCGTCGATCTCACCGGAGATCAGACCCATCGCGATACCGGCGACCGGGGCCTTCAGCGGGACACCGGCGTTGAGCAGCGACATCGTCGAGGCGCAGACCGAGCCCATCGAGGTGGAGCCGTTGGAGCCCATGGCCTCGGAGAGCTGGCGGATCGCGTAGGGGAACTCCTCGCGGCTCGGGATCACCGGCAGGAGCGCGCGGCGGGCGAGCGCACCGTGGCCGACCTCGCGGCGCTTGGGCGAGCCGACCCGGCCGGTCTCACCGGTGGAGAACGGCGGGAAGACGTACTTGTGCATGTATCGACGGTTCTTCTCCGGGGAGAGGGTGTCGAGCTGCTGCTCCATCTTGAGCATGTCGAGGGTGGTGACACCGAGGATCTGGGTCTCGCCGCGCTCGAAGAGCGAGGAGCCGTGGACCCGCGGGATCACGCCGACCTCGGAGTGCAGCGGACGGATGTCGGCCAGGCCGCGACCGTCGATGCGGACCTTGTCGCGCAGGACCTGGGTGCGGATGGCCTTCTTGGTGATGGCCTTGTAGGCCGCACCGATCTCGCCCTCGCGACCCTCGAACTGGGCGCCGATCTTCTCGAGCAGGGCGAGCTTGATCCGGTCGCCCTCCTCCTCGCGCTCCAGCTTGGTCAGGACGCGCTCGCGCGAGCCCTTGACGCTGTAGAGGTCGGTGACGTCGGCGCCGACAGCGGCCTCGACGGCCTCGTAGACGTCGTCCTGGTAGTCCAGGAAGACCGGGTAGTCCTGGACCGGCTTGGCGGCCTGCTTGGCCAGCTCGGCCTGGGCCTCGACCAGCTGCTTGATGAACGGCTTGGCGGCGTCGAGGCCACCGGCCACGATCGGCTCGGTCGGCGCCTGGGCACCGGACTGGACCAGGTCCCAGGTCTTCTCGGTGGACTCGGCCTCGACCATCATGATGGCGACGTCGCCGGCCTCGGTGACGCGTCCGGCCACGACCATGTCGAAGACGGCGTTCTCGAGCTGGCTGTGGGTCGGGAAGGCGACCCACTGGCCCTCGATCAGGGCGACGCGCACGCCGCCGACCGGGCCGGAGAACGGCAGGCCGGAGAGCTGGGTGGACATCGACGCGGCGTTGATCGCGAGCACGTCGTAGGGCTGGTCGGGGTCGAGCGCCATGACGGTGATGACGACCTGGACCTCGTTGCGCAGGCCCTTCTTGAAGGTCGGGCGCAGCGGGCGGTCGATCAGGCGGCAGGTGAGGATCGCGTCCTCACCCGGGCGACCCTCGGAACGGAAGAAGGAGCCGGGGATCTTGCCCGCGGCGTACATCCGCTCCTCCACGTCGATGGTGAGCGGGAAGAAGTCGAAGTGGTCCTTCGGCTGCTTGGAGACGGTGGTCGCCGACAGCAGCATCGTCTCGTCGTCGAGGTAGGCGGTCACGGAACCCGCGGCCTGGCGGGCGAGCAGCCCGGTCTCGAACTTGACGGTGCGGGTGCCGAACTTGCCGTTGTCGATGGTGGTCTCGACGGCAGTGATGACTGGTTCGGTCAAGGATTTCGTCCTTAGTCTTTGTCGCGGAGCGCCCCCGCGCCGGGCGTGTGCGTTCGCTACGCACAGGGCCGGTCTTCGATCGAGACCCTCAGCCTTCTCGGCATCTGCCGAGATCTGGGAGTCACTACCGAGGACCGAGCCGGACGGGCGGGCCGCTCCTGGTGATGATCATTTTTCTTCGTACGCCGGCCGGTGGCCGTAGCACTCTCGGACCAGCCTATCCGCCGACCGCTCGAAACGTGGAACGCGCGGCTGTACCGGCTTCTGGACGCGCGTCTCAGACGACCGTGACGGGGTGCCGTACGACGGCATCGAAGAAGTAGCCGCCGGAGTTGTGGGCGGCGACGTCGGGCTGCGTACGGCCGGCGCGGTCGGTGGCGCGGACGAGGATCTCGTACGCCCCCGGCGCGGGGTCGCGCCAGGTGAAGTCCCACTGCGCCCAGCCGAGGCCGTGGCCGCCGGTGGGACGGCCCGGCGCGTGCTGGACGGCCGGCGCCCAGGTCTGGCCGCCGTCGGTGCTGATCTCGACCCGTGCGATCGGGGCCGCGCCGGACCAGGACCGGCCGCTCAGCACGATCCGCTCCCCCGCCGGGATCTCGGCGTTCCACCCCAGCTCGATGGCGGAGCGGACCGGGTTGACGGTCAGCGGACCGTCGACGTTGTACCACGTCGTGTCCCACGGCGAGGTCAGCACACTCGTGGACACCTCCAGCGAGCCGAGCCACTTGATCGAGGCGATCCCGATCCAGCCCGGCAGCAGCAGCCGCAGCGGGAAGCCGTGGTCGGGCAGCAGGGCCTCGCCGTTGGCGCCCCACACCAGCAGGGCGTCGTCGTAGGCCTTCTCGATCGGGAACGGCCGGCGCACCCGGCCGTGGTCGACGCCCTTGTCCACATAGCTGGCGTCCAGACCGGTCGCCTGCACCGAGACCGCGTCCCGGCGGACACCGACGGCCGTGAGGACGTCGCGGAGGCGTACGCCCTTCCAGCGGACCGCTCCCACCGCACCGAGCGTCCACTTCGTGCCGCTGACCTCCTGGCCCTGCTGGGTGGTGAAGAAGCTGCGGCCGTTGCCGGTGCACTCGTGGACGGAGGTCGTCTCGACGTGCCGGAACGCCTTGAGGTCGCCGAGGGTGAGGCGCACGCCGGCGGGATCGCGCAGCCCGTCGCCGAAGATCTCCAGCTCATACGTCTCGGGGTCGATCCGTGGGGTCGTGGTGTGGTTGCGCACGAACAGGTCGGCCTGCGGAGTCAGGTAGCGGCGCGGGTCGACCGAGTCCCAGCGGGTCTCGGCGTTGGTGCCGTAGTCGATGAACCGCTCCGTCGGGAGTGGCTTGAGGATCGCGGGAGCACCCGCCACCGCGCCGTCGAGGACCGCGTCAGTCACCTGGGTCGCACCTCCGGCGGCCGCCCCGAGCGCAGCGGTGGCGAGGAAGGTGCGTCGGTTCAGACCTGGGAGCGTCACGCCCGGATATTAACATGACCAACTTACTCATGTTAATGCTTCGCCAGTCTGCTCGGCCACCAGATCCGGTCCCCGATGTCGAGGTTGATGGCCGTGACCAGGATCGACCGGACGATCATCGTGTCGAGCATGACTCCGAGCGCGACCGTCACCCCGATCTCGGCCAGGAAGACCATCGGCAACGAGCCGAGCACCAGGAACGTCGCGGCCAGGACGATCCCCGCCGACGTGATCACCCCGCCGGTCGAGGTCAGGCCGACGAGCGATCCCTCCCGGGTGCCGCGGAGCTGAGCCTCCTCCCGCACCCGCGTCATCAGGAAGATGTTGTAGTCGATCCCCAGCGCGACCAGGAACACGAAGGCGAACAGCGGGAAGGACGGGTCCGTCCCGGCGAACCCGAAGACGTACTCGAACAGCAGCACCGAGATGCCGAGGGCGGCACCGAACGACAGGATCACGGTGCCGAGCAGGATCAGCGGCGCGACCAGCGCGCGCAGGAGCACCATCAGCACCAGGAGCACGACCGCCAGGACGATCGGGATGATCACCAGGTCGTCGCGCTGACTGGCCTCGAGGGTGTCGAGCATCATCGCGGAGGTGCCGGTGACCAGGGCGCCGGCACCGTCCACGCCGTGCACCGCCGAGCGGGCGGCATCGACGATGTCGTACGCCTCGGGCGAGGTCACGTCGGCGTCGATCACCGCCGCGATCGCGACGATGCCGTCCTGGGCCGGGCCGAGCGGGAAACTCTTCACCTCCCCCGCCGGGGTCTCGGTGGGCACCAGCCCCTCGACCCCGTCGAGCGCCTGCTGCACCTGCGTCTGCGCTGACGCGTCGGCGACCACGAGCAGCTGGTTGGACTGGTCGGCCATGTCGTGGTCGACCAGGACCTGCTGGCCGGTGATCGAGTCGAACTCCTCGGTGTAGGTCTCGTCCGAGGCCAGCCCGTTGGCGTCGAGCCTCAGCAGGCCGAGGCAGGCGATGAGGAGCAGACCGGTGGTGGCGATCCAGATCACGCGAGGCCGGACCGAGACGATCGCGCCAAGCCTCGCCCACATGCCGGTCTCGGTCGGCTCCGCCGATCCGTACGCCGGCCGCCTCGGCCAGAAGACCCATCGGCCACAGATGACCAGCAGGGCAGGCAGCAGGGTGACCATCGCCAGGTAGGTCACCGCGATCCCGACGGCGACGACCGGCCCCATCCCCGACGTCGAGTTCATCTCGGCGAAGGTCAGGCACAGCATGGCCAGGATGACGGTCACCGCGCTGGCGAGGATCGCCGGTGCGGCGCGGTGCAGCGCGTGTGCCATCGCCTCGTGACGGTCCTCGAACCTGCGCAGCTCCTCGCGATATCGGGAGACCAGCAGCAGCGCGTAGTCGGTGCCGGCGCCGATCGCCAGGATGCTCAAGATGGCCTGGCTCTGGCCGTTGACGGTGAGGCCTGCGTCCTTGGCCAGGAAGTAGACCAGGCCCATCGTCACGCCCAGACCGACCACCACCGAGACGATCGGGAAGGCCCAGAGCACGGGGCTGCGATAGACGAACAGCAAGATGACCACCACCACGACGAGCGCGGCCGCCAGCAGCGTCGTGTCGATGCCGCCGAACGCCTCCGCGGCGTCGGCGGCGGAGCCACCCTGGCCGGTGACGTGCAGCCGGACGTCGTCGTGGTCGGCGATCTCACGGATGTCGTCGACGGTGTCGGGCATCCTGCTCCAGCCGTCCGAGCCGAGGTCGAAGGTCACCGTGAGCTGGGCGACCTCGCCGTCCCGCGAGAGCAGCGGCGGCGCGATCTCACCCTCGACCCCGTCGAGCCCGCCGAGCTCGGCGATGTCGCCCGAGGCGACCGCGGTGAGGTCGTCCCCGGTGACCGTGGTCGAGGTGTAGACGAGCGTGGTCGGGATCGCGTTGGGGTTCTGGAACGGGCTCATCTTCTCGAACCCACGGGTCGACTCCGCCGAGGCCGGCAGCCAGGAGGCGGCCTCGTTGTTCTGCACCTCGGTGAGCTTGCCGGCGAAGCCGCCGAAGGCCACCAACGCGAGCAGCCAGAGCGCCACGACGACGTACTTGGTCCTGGGCCCGGTCAGCGTCCCCGCGATCTGTCGATGCACGGTCTCAAGCCTGCGCCCGAGGCACCTGCTCGAACCACCCCAAAACAGGCGAACGGGCCGCCCCCACGTGGGGACGGCCCGTTGCTCACGAAGATCAGGAGATCAACGGCGAAGGCCGAGCTTCTCGATGATCGAGCGGTAGCGCTCGATGTCCTTCTTCTGAAGGTAGTTGAGAAGGCGGCGGCGCTGACCGACGAGCAGCAGCAGGCCACGACGGCTGTGGTGGTCGTGCTTGTGCTCCTTGAGGTGGTCGGTCAGGTGGGAGATGCGGTGCGACAGCAGCGCGATCTGCACCTCCGGCGAACCGGTGTCACCCTCGGTCGTGGCGTACTCGGCGATGATCTTCTTCTTGGTCTCCGCGTCAGTTCCAACTGCCATGCGAAGGCTCCCTTCCGGCCCGTGGGCCTACTCGTTGCGCGGCGCGCCCGGGCCTGTTCACCGGGGCACTCTTGGTCCGCGGCCGATTTCACGGCTTGAGCTGCCGACCCCCATGGGACGACAACCCGAGAAGATTAACAGCGGGCCGGGGTGCGCCCCGAATCGCCGCCGGATCAGGCCACGCGTACGAGCCGTGCCACCAGCCGGCGCAACCTCCACCAGAGCTTCATCGCTTCATCACCCTCGACCTCGTCTCTCCGCCATATGGATCGACGCTGCGGAACCGGGATCGGTTGCATCGGTCTGGTCATGGCTTGTCGGCGGTACCCGCGGACGCGCTCGGGGATGCGCTCGGGGAGCTGATCGTCACCCCGGGCAGCGACACCTTCGGCACGGTGGCCAGCGGCAGCTCCTGGATCGCCGGGGGCGTCCTGGCTCCCGTCCGCGAAGGCGTTCGGGTCGGGCGCGGTCCAGGGCTGGACCCGGCTGGGCAGCGGGAAGACGTTGTAGAGCTGCGCGGCACCGTTGGACCACGGGTAGAAGATCCGCGCCTGGAGCGGCTCGCCGGTCATCTCGTCAGTGCAGGCCACCTCGGCCATGTTCAGGTCGTCGCCGGCAAGCGGCGGCAGCGGAGCGGCGCTCGTCGAGGTGCAGTCGGGCTGGGTGACGACGTCGATCGGCTTCCCCTCCTGGTCGAAGAGCTGGACCCCGTTCAGCGGCTTGCCCGAGGCGTCGTACGGGTAGATGTTGCTGACCCACTTCCCGTCGGAGTAGACGCCCGCCTGCTGGTCGATCGGCGAACCCTGACCGGCCACAGCCTCATTGAAGCCGTCATTCCAGCCTTGGTCGTAGTCCACCCCGCCGACTGCCCCGCTCGCCCAGGTCATGAAGAGCACGAACGCGGCGAAGACGTTCAGGCCGAGCAGGACTACCCGCGCGAGGGTCCCCCGCTCGCCACCCGGCCAGACCCGGCCGGCGCCGATGAACATGCTGACCACCACCGCGACGAGGAGAAGAACGACCGCCGGAGCGCTGGACATACCCCACCCGAACAGCGCCGAGACCAGCCAGACCGCCGCCCAGGCGCGCACGATCCACCACAACGGCCGCAGCCAGGCGACCGCAGGCCGCAGATCCGTACGCAGCAGCTCACCGAGCTTGGCGACCGCGGCGTCGAAGCGGTCGTGGCCGGCATCGAGGAACCCGTCGACCTGCTCGCCGAACCCTCGGGGGGCCGGCTGGCCCGCCGGGATCCCCGCCGCGGCCCGCAGCTCCTTGGCGTACTCGGCCGGGTCTCCGAGCGCATCGGGACCGCGCTCCTCGACGAGCTCGCTGAAGCCGGCCTCGAGACCGTCGGTGATGTCGCTGAGCACCTCGGGGTCGAGGTCGGCGAGGGGCTCAGCGACGCCGGGTGGCCGACCGGGTCAGGACCGGCCGCGGACGTCGCGCACGAAGTCCTTCCAGGCAGCCGTGTCACCGGCTGGACCCTGGCCGCGCGCCGGCCCGCTGAAGGTGCGCACCTGGACCGGCTGGACCGGCTGCCCCGGGGACGTGCGGGCGAGACCGGTCTGCGCGGTCGGCAGCGCGACGCTCGCGCGCAGCTGCTGGCCGTAGCCGCCGGGCGCGCCCGGGGCACCTGGTGCGCCTCCGGAGCCGCCTGAGCCGCCGGAGATGAGCGAGGACATCGGCGTGTATTCCTCCACCTCGTCGCTCTTGCCCGGGATCGCCAGCCAGATCAGTGCGATCAGGAAACCGATCGCCCACCCGTACGTCAGTCCGTACGCCCCACCCGAGGCGAGCACGTCGCCGAGCGAGGCCACCACCGAGGCTTCGCGGCCGTCGCTGAGGTAGGTGTAGAGGCTGTCGGCGATCTGGCCGGCAGCGGTGGCGACGATCGCGGCGAACCAGCAGCCGAGGAACACCGGCCAGAACGCGCGCGGCCAGATGCCGACGGTGCCGAGCCAGGTCAACAGCCAGGTCAGCACGAAGACGGTCGCAGAGAGGATGACGGAGTGCACCAGGTCGCCGCCGGAGAAGAGGCCGCCGAAGCTGCCGTCACCGAAGTAGGTCAGCCGGTCACCGAGGAGCGCCGCCACCCAGCCGGCCGAGTCGCTCCCGTTCTCCTCGGCCCAGGTCGAGAACGGCGCCGATCCGGAGAGGAACTGCAGGGCCCAGAGCCCACCGGTGACGAGGACCGCGTTGAGGAAGGCCGGGATGCCGCCGCGGGCGCGCTCGGCCTCGACCTCGGTCTCGTAGACGGACGTGGGCGTGGAGTGGGGATCCATAACCAACAATTCAACCGCACCCGGACCCCGCTGAACAGGCCGCCAGATCTACGACTCGGTAAGACCTTGCTCGAGGATCTCGCGCGCCCGCACCACGTCGGCGCGCATCTGCTCGACCAGCGCATCGATCCCCTCGAAGGCGACCATGCCCCGCAGCCGCTCCACGAACGCGACCTCGACCTCGACGCCGTAGAGCTCCAGGTCGTCGCGGTCGAGCACGTAGGACTCCACCCGGCGCCCGACCACGCCCTCGAAGGTGGGGTTGGTGCCGACCGAGATCGCGGCAGGGAACCGCTCCCCCGTGTCGCGCCGGGTCAGCCAGCCGGCGTAGATGCCGTCGGGCGGCACCGCGGTCAGCGAGTCGGTGGGCACGTTGGCCGTCGGGAAGCCGAGCTCTCGGCCCCGCTGGTCACCCTTCACGACGACCCCCCGCACGGAGTAGGGGCGGCCCAGCGCCTCGGCGGCACCGGTGACGTCACCGGTCGCCAGACACGTACGGATGTAGGTGGAGGACCACACCTGGGGGCCGCCGTCGAGCGGGATCCCCTCGGCGGAGAAGTCGTGGATCTTGCCGAAGGCGATCAGGTCGGCCACGTCGCCCGCGGCCTTGCAGCCGTAGCGGAAGTTGGCGCCGACCACGCACGCCTCGGCGTGCAGCGCGTCGACGAGGACCCGCTGCGCGAAGTCGTCGGGTGACCAGTTGGCCATCTCCATGTCGAACGGCAGCGCGAGCACGGCGTCGGCACCGGCCGCGCGCAGCAGCTCGGCGCGCTCCTCCATCGTGGTGAGCACGCCCGGGGCGTGCTCGGGCCGCAGCACCGCCATCGGGTGCGGGTCGAAGGTGACCGCCACCAGGGTGAGATCCTTGGCGTCCGCCACCTCGCGCCCCCGGCTGATCACGTGCTGGTGCCCGAGGTGGACGCCATCGAAGTTGCCGACGACGACACACGTGCGCCCCAGGCCGGCCGGCACCTCACTCAGACTTCGCCACAACACGCCGCCAGAATATCCATCCTCGCTCCACTTCCCGGGATCCGGGCCACCTGGCAATCAAGCAGTAACGTGTTCTACCCCATCCTCGTTGGTGCGACCATGGACAGCCTCGTACGCAGAGCCACCATGTCCCTCGCTCCGCTGCTCCTTCTCGGGGGCGTTCTCAGCGCTCCCGCCGAGGCCACGGAGCCACCGACCGCGTACGACGCGACGGTGCGGATCACCGAGCACGGGATCCCGCACATCACCGCCCGCGACTGGGGCTCCTTGGGGTACGGCAGTGGCTGGGCGACCGCCGGCGAGGCGACCTGCACCCTGGCCGACATCCTGCTCAGCGCCCGCGGCGAGCGCTCCCGTTGGCTCGGCCCGGAGGCGATCTACGACGACGCGGTGTCGAAGCCGACGACCAACCTGGACTCCGACGTGCTCGTCGGCGACCTGCACGACCGCCGGGTGGTCGAGACTCTGCTCGACTCCCCCGCCGGGCCCTCGGCGCGGGCCCGGGAGATGGTGCGTGGGTATGCCGCGGGCGTCAACCAGTGGCTGCGTACGCACGAGGTCACCGACCCCGCCTGCGCCGACGCCCCCTACCTCCGGCCCGATGTGACCGAGCTGGACATCTGGTACGGCGTCTACCTGGCCAACCTGATCGCCTCGGCCGGACAGTTCGTGAGTGCGATCAACGACGCCGCTCCCCCGTCGCTCACCGATCCCGGCCTCCCCGGCCTCCCCGGCCTGCCGACGACGGCCGCCGAGGTTCCGGCCGCGGCCGCGAAGGTCGACAAGCAGGCGCTGCTGGCCTCCTTCGGCCGCGACCCGGAGCGCGCCTTCGGATCCAACGCGACCGCGATCGGCGGCGAGGCGAGCTCGACCGGCGCCGGGATGCTGCTCGGCAACCCGCACTTCCCCTGGCAGGGCCGCTACCGGTTCACCCAGCAGCACCTGACGATCCCTGGTGAGTACGACGTCGCGGGCGCCTCGCTGATCGGCTCCCCGGCGGTCAACATCGGCTGGAACGACGACGTCGCCTGGAGCCACACCGTCTCGACGGCTTACCGGTTCACACCCTACGAATACACCACGCTCGGGCCGGGAACCCGCTACCTCACCGCCGCGGGGGTGAAGAGCGCGGAGCGGCGGGAGGTGGCGGTCGAGGTCAGGACCGCCTCGGGCACGACCACGGTCACCGAGGACCTCTACCGCACCCCCGAGGGCTACGTCATCGACTCCCCCGCGCAGCTGATGGCCTGGGGGACGCAGAGCTTCTGGGCGATCCGGGATGCCAACGCCGAGCACCTGCGCACCATCGACACGTTCCTGGACATGGGCGGGGCCCGGTCCGTCGGGGACCTGCTGGAGCGCCAGGACGCGGGTGGCGGGATGCCGTGGGTCAACACGGTCGCGGCCGACCGCCACGGTGACGCCCTCTACGCCGACCACTCGGTCGTACCGCACGTCACCGACGAGCTCGCCTCTCGCTGCATGACCGTCGTCGGGCGGCTGCTGAACACGGTCGCGGGACTGCCCGGCCTCGACGGCAACCGGGCCGGCTCGTCCTGCGCCTGGGGCACCGATGCCGATGCCCAACGCCCGGGGATCTTCGGGGATCAGCATCTCCCCGACGTCGTTCGACGCGACTGGGTGATGAACGCCAACGACTCCCACTGGCTGCCCAACCCCGAGGCCCCGTTGGAGGGCTACCCGGCGATCATCGGCTGCGAGCGGTGCGAGCGGACGATGCGTACGCAGATGGTGGCCCGCTACGTCCTCGACCGCCTCGCCACGCACGGCGTCGAGACGCCGTCGTCGCTGGCGGACCACGAGTACGACAACCGGCAGCGGACGGCCGAGGTGATGAAGGCCGACGGCGCGCTCGACCGGGTCTGCCGGCTCACCGGGGAGAAGGATGCCTGCGCGATCCTGGCCCGCTGGGACGGGCGCTCGGACGCGACCTCGCTGGGCACCGCGATCTTCACCGAGTTCGTCCGACGTGCCCCGACCGGGCTGCGACTCTGGCGGGTACCGTTCGACCCCGAGGACCCGCTCGACACCCCGCGCGGACTACGCACCACGCCGAGCACGATCAAGGCGATGAAGGACGCGATCGTGGCGGTCGAGTCGACCGGTCTGCCGATCGACTCGCCGTGGGGCGCCTACCAGGTCGCCGCCGACCGCGGCGCTCCCCCGCTCCCCCTCGGCGGCGGCGAGGGCAACCTGGCCGGAAACGCCAACGCGCTCGCCTCCCGCAACCCGGTGCAGAACCAGACCTACGCCCGGCCGATCACCTACGGCTCCTCGCACATCCAGGCCGTCTCCTTCGGCCCGGGCGGCGTCGAGCCGCGCACGATCCTGACCTACGGCCAGTACGAGGACCCGGGGTCACCGTGGTCCAGCGACCAGACCCGGCTCTTCTCCGAGGAGAAGTGGGTCAGCTTCCCCTGGACTCGCGAGGAGATCCAGGCCGGCCTCGTCGAGACCGTACGCCTGCGCTGACCCGCGAGGCGGCACCTGTCGAACGGACCTCACCCGACGAAGACCGCGCTCGCCTTCGCCGTCGTCGCGCTGACCGGCTCGTAGAGCGCCAGGAACTCCCCGTCAGGGGCGAACACGGCGGTGAGCCCGTCGAGCGCGAGCCCGAGCTTGCGGCCGTAGCGGACGTCCTGGGCCTGTTCCTCGGAGAGGTCGTAGGGGGTGAACGCGGCACGGGCGGCCTCGGCCAGCGGCAGCACGGCGAAGTCCTCGGCGAGCTCGTCGAGCGTCTTCGCGACGTCGAGTCCGTAGGGCCCGACCGCGGTGCGGCGCAGCATCGTCAGGTGCCCGCCGACCCCGAGCATCTCACCGACATCGCGGGCGATCGCGCGGATATAGGTGCCCGAGGAGCAGCGCACCGAGATGTCGACGTCGACCACGTCGCCCTCGTCCCGGACCTCACCGAGGGTGAGCTCGTGCACGGTGACCGGCCGGGCCTTCAGCTCGACCTGCTCCCCGTCGCGTACGCGTTGGTAGGCGCGCTTGCCGTCGACCTTGATCGCCGAGACGGCGGTCGGCACCTGCAGGATGTCGCCGACCTGGGTGGCGAAGGCAATGCGTACGCGCTCCTCGTCGAGGCCGACCGCCGACCGGGTCTCGGTCACCTCGCCCTCGGCGTCGTCGGTGGTGGTCGAGACCCCCAGCCGCACGGTCGCGTCGTAGCACTTCTCGGTCAGCATCAGGTGGCCGAGAAGACGGGTGGCCCGCTCCACCCCCAGGACGAGTACGCCGGTGGCCATCGGGTCCAGCGTGCCGGCATGCCCGACCTTGCGGGTGCCGGCCAGGCGGCGTACGCGGGCGACGACGTCGTGGGAGGTGACGCCGGCGGGCTTGTCGACGATGACGAGCCCGGAGACGGCAGAGGTCACTCCTCGTCGTCCTCGTCGTCCTCGTCCCACTCGTCCTCGACCTCGCGAGGCTTCTTGTAGGGGTCGGCCTCGCCCGCGTAGGTCGCCCCACGCGAAGCGGCGACCGCGTCGTCCTGCGCCTTGGCGCGGGCGAGCACGTCGTCGAGGTGACGGGCCGTCTCCGGCAGCGCGTCGTGGATGAACTCCAGCGTCGGGGCGGTGCGGGTGCCGAGCTGCTTGGCGACCTCGGAACGGATCAGCCCCTTGGCCGACTCCAGCGCCGCGGCCGTGCCGGCCAGCTCGGCCTCCGAGTCGGCGCCGAGCACCGTGTAGAAGATCGTCGCCTGCTGGCTGTCGCCGGTCACCCGCACGTCGGTGACGGTGACGAACCCGATCCGCGGATCCTTGATCCGCCGCTCCAGCATCTGCGCCACGATGACCTTGATCCGGTCAGCGATCCGGCGAACCCGTGGGCTACTCATGTTCACACTCTCTCAAACCGCGCCGAGTCGGCGCTAATGTCTCAACTCGAAGCGCCGAGTCGGCGCTCATGTCTCACGAACTGGCGCCGAGTCGGCGCGTATTCCCGGGGCAGACGCGCCGACTCGACACGAACGTCCGGGACAAACGCGCCGAGTCGGCGCATCTGTGCGGGACAGATGCGCCGACTCGGCAGGGGTTGGGGATCAGCCCCGGGGAATCTCCACCATCTCGAAGGCTTCGATGATGTCGCCTTCCTTGATGTCCTGGAAGTTCTTCAGGACCAGACCGCACTCGAAGCCCTCGCGGACCTCGGCGGCGTCGTCCTTCTCACGGCGCAGCGAGGCGAGGTCGAGGTTGTCGGCCGCCACGGCGCCGTCGCGCAGCACGCGCACCTTGGCGTTGCGGCGGATGAGGCCCTCGGTGACCATACAACCGGCGATGTTTCCGGCCTTCGACGAGCGGAAGATCGCACGGATCTCCGCCTTGCCGAGGACCTTCTCCTCGTACTCCGGCTTGAGCATGCCCTTGAGGGCCGCCTCGATCTCCTCGATCGCCTGGTAGATGACCGAGTAGTAGCGGATCTCGACACCCTCGCGGTCGGCCATCTCCGTCGCCTTGCCCTGGGGGCGGACGTTGAAGCCGATGATGATCGCGTCGGAGGCAGCAGCCAGGTCGACGTTGGTCTCGGTGATCGCACCGACACCGCGGTCGATGACCCGGATGGAGACCTCGTCGCCACCCACGTCGATCTTGGCCAGTGCGTCCTCGAGCGCCTCGACCGAACCGGACACGTCGCCCTTGAGGATGAGGTTGAGCTCCTGGCTCTCGCCCTTCTCCATGGAGGCCATGAAGTCCTCCAGCGTGCGGCGTACGCGGCGCTTGGCCTGCTGCGCGGCACGCTCGCGTGCCTCGCGCTTCTCGGCGATCTGGCGAGCCATCCGGTCGTCCTCGACGACCAGGAAGCTCTGACCCGCACCCGGCACCGCCGAGAGACCCAGGACCATCGCCGGACGCGACGGGGTCGCCTCGGTGATCTCGTGGCCGTACTCGTCGATCATCGCACGGACGCGGCCGTGGGCCGGACCGGCGACGATGGACTCACCCACACGCAGCGTGCCGCGCTGGACCAGGATGGTCGCGACCGGGCCGCGACCGCGGTCGAGGTGAGCCTCGATCACGATGCCCTGCGCGTCCTGGCTGGCGTTGGCCTGCAGGTCGAGCGAGGCGTCGGCGGTCAGCACGACGGCCTCGAGAAGGCCATCGATGTTGATCCGCGACTTCGCCGAGATCTCGACGAACATGGTGTCGCCGCCGTACTCCTCGGGGATGAGGCCGTACTCGGTCAGCTGGCCACGGACCTTGGTCGGGTCCGCCTCCGGCTTGTCGATCTTGTTGATCGCGACCACGATCGGGACGCCGGCCGCCTTGGCGTGGTTGAGCGCCTCGATGGTCTGCGGCATCACGCCGTCATCGGCCGCGACCACGAGGATCGCGAGGTCCGAGGACTGCGAACCACGGGCACGCATAGCGGTGAACGCCTCGTGACCCGGGGTGTCGATGAAGGTGATCTTGCGCTCGTCGCCGTCCACCTCGGTCGAGACCTGGTAGGCACCGATGTGCTGGGTGATGCCACCGGCCTCGCCCTCGATGACGTTGGCGTCACGGATGGCGTCGAGCAGCTTGGTCTTACCGTGGTCGACGTGACCCATGACGGTGACGACCGGCGGTCGGACCGTCCAGTCGGACTCGTCGCCCTCGTCGCCGAGCTCGATGTCGAAGGACTCCAGCAGCTCGCGGTCCTCGTCCTCGGGGGAGACGACCTGGACGACGTAGTTGAGCTCCTCACCGAGCAGCTCGAGGGTCTCGTCGTTGACGGACTCGGTCGCGGTGACCATCTCACCGAGGCCGAACAGCATCTGCACCAGCTGGGCCGGGTCGACGTTGATCTTCTCGGCGAAGTCGGTCAGGCTCGCGCCGCGAGCCAGGCGAACGGTCTCGCCGTTGCCCTTGCGTACGCGGATGCCACCGATCGTCGGGGCCTCCATGGCCTCGAACTCCTGGCGACGCGCCCGCTTCGACTTCCGGCCACGACGCGAGGGACCACCCGGGCGACCGAAGGCACCCTGGGTCGTTCCGCGACCGCCGGGACGACCGGCACCGGGACGACCGCCACCGGGACCGCCGCCGAAGCCGCCGCCACCAGGACGACCGGCACCGCCGCCGCCACCCGGACGCCCACCGGCACCCGGACGACCGCCGCCGCCGGGACGACCCGGAGCACCGGCACGACCACCGGGGCCGCCACCGGGACGGGCACCGAACGCGGCCGGGGACTTCGGCATCATCGCCGGGTTGGGACGCGGCATGCCGGGACGGCCGCCGCCCGCCTGGCCACCCTCACGGGCGGCCGCGGGACGCGGCGGACGCTGGTCGCCACCGGCCGGGGCACCGCCCTGGCCGCCGCCCTGGCCCCCACCCTGGCCGCCGGGGCGCGGACGCCCCATGCCCTGGTTGGAGGAGAACGGGTTGTTGCCCGGGCGCGGAGCGCCGGGCTTGCCGACCGGACGCGGTCCGGGACGACCGGCACCGGCGCCGCCGGCACCACCCGCGCCACCGCGGGCCGCGGGGGCCTGCGGACGAGCGCCGGGCTTCGGGGCACCGGGCTTGGGCGCACCCGGCTTCGGGCTGGGCTTGGCCGCGGCCGGAGCCGATGCCGTCGCCGCGGGGGCGACCGGCGCAGCCTCGGCCTTCTTGGCCGGGGGCTTCGGGCCGGGCTTCGGCGCAGCCGGCTTGGACGCCGCTGGCGCCTCGGCAGGCTTCTCGGGCGCCGTGTCCGCAGCCTTCTTGGGGGCCGCGGGCTTGGGCGCAGCCGGCTTGGGGCCGGGCTTGGGGGCAGGCTTCTCGTCGGTGGACGCAGAACCACCCTTGCCGCCGGCCTTCAGGCCGGGGCCGATCTCCTTGCGGAAACGCATCTCCGCAGGCAGCTCGACGGTCGAGCTCGCCGACTTGACGAACTCACCCATCTCCTTGAACTTCTCGAGAACGAACTTGCTCTCGACTCCGAACTCTTTGGCGAGTTCGTGGACTCGGGTCTTAGCCACGTTTCTCCTTCTGGCCACAGACCCAAATCCGGGTAAACCTGTGACCACTAATGGTTGTAGAACACGCTCATCGCGAAGTACTCATCGAGTGCTCATGAGCTTTTGCTCCAGTTCCTGGTCAGTTGACCGTCGGCGACGGTCGTGGATGTCGGGCGCGTGTCGAGGTAGTCCTCCACCGGTGCGCTGGAAAGCCCGCCCTCGGCCCCCCTGCCTTTCGGGAACAGGGCCCGGGTGAACGCCTTCCGGCGCACCGCGAGTTCGTAACACTCACGCGTGGGGTGCACGTGCGCCCCACGCCCGGGTGCGGTGGCTGTCGGATCGGGCACCACGGCCGGCTGGCCGTTGCGGTCCGAGCCGGCGGTCACCCGCAACAACTCGCGCTTGGCGGCTCGCTTCCGGCAACCCACGCACGTACGGACAGGTCCGTGCTGCGTAGTTTCTTCGAGGCGTGCCACCGATCCTTAACACTACCGCTTCCGGGGTTCGGTAGACGAAACCGGGGCACAGGTCGTTCTTATTCCGTGACCCGTGCTCACCGACGGGTCCGGGCAGATCGGCGTCAGAGGACGGCGGCGATCTCCGGCCAGGCCAGCAGCCCGAGCTCGCGGTCGGCTCGCTCCGACCCGCCCCAGGCGAGCCTCTGGCTGGGCGGGAGCACCGGCTCCCCCGGCAGCACGACGCGGTGACCGGCCTCGGGATGGGTGATCACGATCGTCTCCAGGTCGTGGGCCGTACGTCGCCGCCGGACGGCCTCGGCGAAGAGCACCGAGGGCCACAGCGCGTCGTCTCCCCCGGCGACCAGGACGACCTCACCGGCGATGCGCTCGACCGGGATGGTCGCGGCGGGGACACGGTCGGCGTACTTCTCCAGGGCGGAGAGGTAGGCCTCGGAGAACGACGGGAGCTCCCCGTCGGCCTCCTTCACCGCGTCCTCGATCGCCTCGTCGTCGAAGGGCACGAACGGCACCTGCTCGCCGCGCAGGGTCCACGAGGACCGCTGGGGCCGCTCATCGCTGAGACCGGCCCAGGAGACGTACGTCGGGGAGATCGCGACGACGGCGTCGATCTCGGGGTGCAGGGTGCCGAGCAGCAGCGCGGCCTGGGCACCCCAGGAGGTCCCGATCACCACGAGCCGCTCATAGCGGGAGTGGAGGTCGGTGAGGACGTCGTCGAACGCCTCCAGCGGCACCAGCCGCGCCTCGCCCGGCTGCCCGGGGCCGCCGAAGTAACGGATCGACGCCGCGGCGACCCCGTGCGAGGCGAGCATTCGGCACCGATCGGTCTCGACACGGCCCGAGGACCCCGAGAGGACGAGTACGCCGGTGCCGGCCCCCTCCGGCTCCAGCAGGACGCCCTCGGGGCCGGTCAGAGTGGTCTCACGCACGCTGGACATGCGCACAGGCTAGCGTCGCGCCGGCTCAGGCGACCGGGGTCTCCTCGTCGGAGCGGATGTCGATGCGCCAGCCGGTGAGGCGGGCTGCCAGGCGGGCGTTCTGCCCCTCCTTGCCGATCGCCAGCGAGAGCTGGTAGTCGGGCACGACGACGCGGGCCGACTTGGTCGCCTCGTCGATGATCTCGACCGAGGAGACGCGGGCCGGGGACAGCGCGGAGGCGACGAGCACCTTCGGGTCCTCGGACCAGTCGACGATGTCGATCTTCTCGCCCTGCAGCTCCGACATGACCTGGCGGACCCGCTGGCCCATGGGGCCGATGCAGGCACCCTTGGCGTTGACGCCGGGGACGGTCGACTTGACCGCGATCTTGGTGCGGTGACCCGCCTCGCGAGCGATGGCAGCGATCTCCACGGTGCCGTCGGCGATCTCGGGCACCTCGAAGGAGAAGAGCTTCTTGACGAGGTTGGGGTGGGAGCGGGAGAGCGTGATCTGCGGGCCGCGCATACCCTTGCGCACGCTCACGACCAGGGCCTTGATCCGGGTGCCGTGGCCGTAGTCCTCGCCCGGCACACGCTCGGAGAGCGGGATGACGCCCTCGAGCCGGCCCAGGTCGACGAGCACGTCGTCGGGGTTGCGGCCCTGCTGGATGACGCCGGAGAGGATGTCGCCCTCCTTGCCGGAGAACTCACCGAACTTCACGTCGTCCTCGGCGTCGCGCAGCCGCTGCAGCACGATCTGCTTGGCCGTGGTGGCCGCGATCCGGCCGAAGCCCTCGGGCGTGTCGTCGTACTCCCCGATGACGTTGCCCTCGTCGTCGACCTCGGAGGCCAGCACGCGGACGTGACCGGTCTTGCGGTCCAGGTCGACCCGCGCCTTGGTCTGGGCGCCCTCGGTCTTGTGGTAGGCCGTCAGCAGGCCCTGCTCGATCGCCTCGACGAGCACATCGAGCGAGATCTCACGCTCCCGCTCCAGCATCCGCAGGATGCTCATATCGATGTCCATGGCCTACTCCCCCTCGTCGATCCGCTTGAACTCGATCTGCACAAGCGCCTTCTTCACGTCCGCGTACGCCACCTCACGGCGCTTCCCGCTCACCTCGAGGCTCACCCGCTCCTCGTCGGACTCCTTGACCCGTCCGGTGAACGTGGACCCGTCGGTGGCGGTGACCTTGACCAGGCGACCCTTGTTGCGGCGCCAGTGGCGCGGCAGGGTCAGCGGCCGGTCGACACCGGGAGAGGTGACCTCGAGCGTGTAGGGCTGCTCGCCCATCACGTCGGACTCGTCGAGGACCCGGTTGACCTCACGGGTCGCCTCGGTGACCTCCTCATGGGTGATGCCACCGTCCTTGTCGACGGCGATCCGCAGGATCCGGCGCTTGCCGGCCGGCGTGATCTCCACGGCCTCGATGTCGAGACCCAGGGCCAGAAGCGGGTCTGCGAGGGCCTTCTCGATGGCACTCGCGATCGCGTCCTTCCGCTCAGCACTCAACGCGATCTCCCCCTGCATCCTGTTGTCCGGTCCTGTTATGTGTGTGCGCCTCCGAGCACGCGGCGCCTCTGGTGACACCATACCTGTACGCCTCGGCTGTCTCGAACGCCGCGCGGCTGTGTTGGAAAGCCGCTGACGCGGCTCCCGCCGGGTGTCGTTAGGGTTCCTCACGTGACCAGCACACGTGCCCTCCGGATGCTCTCGCGGCGCACCGCAGTGGGTGTCGCCGTGGTTGCTCCGCTGGCCGCCTCGGCGTGCTCGGCCTCGGAGACGCTGGATCATGTCAAAGCCCCTCCACCGAGCACTCCCCCGGCCCCTGCCAACCCCGACCAGAGTGTGATCGACGCCACGGTCGCGGAGATCCTCGGCGCCGACGACGGAGCTCCCTCTGCGTTCGTCCAGCTGCATCGGGTCCACATCGAGGCGCTGGCGCCGACCAAGGGCGTGACCGCCGCTCCGGCGAGCGGACGCTGGCAGGACCGCCAGGTTGCCCTGGTCACGACGCTCACCGCCGCCGCCGGACGCGCGGCCGACCCGCGGCTGATCACGCTGCTCGCCTCGGCCGCCGCCGGCCAGCAGCAGCTCCTGCACGGACGGGGGCTGGCATGACGACGGCTGACACCGCCTCGACGGAGGCCGTCCAGGCGGCACTCGCCGTCGAGCACGCCGCGATCTACGTCCTCGGCGCGCTCGGCGGGCTCACCTCCGCCTCCTCCGCACCGGACCTGGCGCGGGCGCTGACCGACGCCTACGACGATCACGTGAACGCCCGGGAGGCACTGGCCGCGCACGTGGTGGCCGCCGGGATCGAGCCGGTCGCACCCTCGGCCGTCTACGATCTGCCCGGCCGGATCGGCACGGAGGCCCGCATCGGCGCGGCGGCGCTGCGCCTGGAGGAGGACACCACCGCGACCTATCTGTCGCTGGTGCCGAAGGCGACCGGCACCGACCGGAACCTGCTCATCCAGCTGCTGTGCCGGGCGGCCGCGCGCCAGCTCGACCTCGGCGCCGAGCCGGCGGCGTTCCCGGGGACCTGAGCCGGTAGGTCCCGAAAAGCCGAGTGGCCCGCGAACCGTCCGGCGCGGGAGACTCCCGAGATGTCTCCCGAGACCGGGCGGCTCGCGGGCCAGGTTGTGGCCTGGACACGAGGCCTGAGAAGTCGCCTTTGGCTCAACCTCTCTTGCAGAAGTATGCAATCCCCGCTCAGAGTGGCCCAGACCCGCAAAATCGCATTGCAAGAACTTGCAACTTTTCTGGCGTCATTCCCAGGAGCGGACGATGTGGTGTATGTCGCTCAGCCGCTCGGCGACGGCGTCCGGAAGGCCCTCGCTGTGGCCCACCTGGCTGCTCGGGATGTTGCTGTGCGGGATGTGGATCGCCCGCAGACCAGCCTTCTGAGCACCGTACACATCATCGAAGAGCCTGTCGCCCACGTAGACGCATCGAGACGGATTCGAGACCTTCACCGCATCCATCGCCGCATGGAACGCCTCCTCGGCCGGCTTCGTCCACGGGACCTCGGAGGTGTAGACGTCGCCGTCGAGCAGGTCGAGCACTCCGTCGCGCTCGAAGAACCCTCGGTGCCACGCGCGCGGCCAGATCGTGTTGGACAGCACCCCGACACGTACGCCGTCGGCGCGGAGCGCCTCCCACAGCGGCCCGACCTCGGGGTCGGTCAGCGTGTGCGGCTCCCAGAACTCGTAGTAGGCGTCGAGCAGCTCCGGGTCGTGCTCGAGCCCGGCCTCGGCGAAGAGGTCGTCGAGCGCAGAGCTCTGCTGATGGTCGCGGCTCCGGCCCAGATCGCGTCGCCGGCCTGGTGGAGCCGGGTCGCGTTGACCGGATGGTCGTCGTCGCAGGCTCCCCGCACCGCCTGGGCAAGCGCCAGCGACTCCGCGTGGAAGTCGATGTCGTGCCACTTCGTCAGCGTGCCGCCCCAGTCGAAGATCACCGCGTCGATCGCCATGGCCCGACCCTAGCGGCGCTTCAGCGGGACAGTCGCGCCGGTTCGGCGGCCTCGGTGAGCTGCTCGCGGAAGTCGGGGTGGGCGCAGCGGTCGATGATCCGCCGGGCCCGGGCAACGGGTGAGAGCCCACGCAGATCGGCCACCCCCTGCTCGGTGACGACCACCTGGACGTCGTGGGCGGTGTGGCCGACGTGGCCCACGAACGGCACGATGCGCGAGACCGTGCCCTGCTCGGCGGTGGAGGGCGCGACGAAGAAGTTGAGGTGGGCGTTGCTCGCGAAGTCTCCCGAGCTCCCGGTGGCGTTCACGTTGCCGTGGACGTCGGCCTCCACCATCGGGTCGATCGCGACGAGGCCGAGCCGGCGGATGACCTCGGGGTGGTTGGAGATCTCCTGCGGGCGGAGCAGGACCCTGCCCTTGTAGTGGTGGATGTCGCCGTTGAACCGGCGGGCACCTGCCTCGGAAAGGCCGAAGGAGGTCGCCGAGACCCCGATCATCTTCCCGGAGTCGAGCAGGTCGAGAAGACCGTCCCGGATCGTGTCGGTGTAGGCCGTCAGGTGCTCGAACTCGGCCTTCTGCAGACCGGCGAGAACCGCGTCGCCGGTGTCTCCGGCACCGGCGTGGAGCGGGAGCAGGCTGTGATGGAGGCGGTCGTGGCGTACCTCGTGGCGGAGGAAGTCCACGACGAGATCGGCCATCGCCAGGCTCTCCTCCTCGATCGGGCACGGTGGCGAACCCGGGTCGGGACGATCGGTCTCGACGACCGCGACGACCTTGTCGGGATCGACGAGGAGGTAGGGGTCACCGATCCTCTGCGTCGGCGTCGTCAACTGGATCGGCGCCCGCAGCGGTGGAAGCCGGGAGCCGTGATGGATGTCGTGGAAGCCCTCGAACCCGCGTGGGTGCCAGCTGTTGACCTCGAGGACCACCTTGTCGGCGAGGTCGAGCCACGCCTGGTTGTTGCCGACGCTGCTCCCGGGCACCAGGAGCCCGTTGGGCAGGATCGCCGCCACCTCGACCACCGCGACGTCAAGGGTGCCGTAGAACCCGGAGAGCGCGTGCTGGGCGACCCGCGAGTGACGGACGTCGACGTCCTCCGGCCAATCCCGGATCTCGCCCAGAGCCTCCGACACCGCCTTCGGGTGGCCGGCCCCGGCGAACCCCGAGAGCGCCACGGACTCCCCCGGGCCGATCCGCGCGGCCGCCTCCGCCGCGCTCATCACCCGGCCGGCGAGCGTACGGTCAAGAATCCTGTCCCCCGTCATGGGATCGATCTTGCCCCAACCACCACCGCCGAATCCGCAGAAGTGGCGGCCGAGAATGTAGTTG
>NZ_JBHVKJ010000059.1:0-32550 GCF_042798275.1 Nocardioides sp. NPDC057767
ACACCCCAATGACTCCCGCCGGCCGTCGCGGAAGGGAAGCCGCGGCGGCCGGCGGGTCTCCATCTCGAAACCTCGAAGCAACGCAATGAAGGGAGCATCTGATGAACGAAACGATCTACGTCAGCATCGGCGGCCTGGCCGCCCTGGCGATCGCGGTCCTGGTCGTGATCAAACCGACCCGCCCCGCCACCCTCGCCGCCCTGGGCTGGCTGGCCTCGCTCGGCCGCCAGATCTGGTGGTGGCTCCGGTTCCGGATCACCTGGAAGGGCGTAGCCCGTGAGGCCGGCCTCTCCAAGCGCCGTACGAAGCGGGTCAAGCGGCTCGGTGTGGGTGAGGAGTCCATCGAGAAGTGGCGCGACCCTCGCCTCAAGAGAGTGAAGACGTCGGCTCACTCGGTGACCCTCAAGGTCAAGACGCGTCGTGGCCAGGCCCTGGCCGACCTCGAGGCCTTTGCCCCCAAGTTGGCCGCGACCTACTCCGCTGATGCATACCGGGTCTACCCGGCCAAGCGCCGCGCCGGCTCGACGGTGATGTTCGAGCTGGTGATCCGAGACCTGATTAAGACCCCCTCCGTTGCCGCGATGCCGGAACCTCGGATGCAGACGGAATCGGTCCTTCTGGGCCGGCGGCAGTCGGGTAAGCCGTTCCGTCTCCAGGTCGAGCAGCGGCACACCCTCGTCGTGGGTACCTCCGGCTCCGGCAAAGGGTCGTTCCTGTGGGGCATGGTCGGGAGCCTCTCCCCCGCCATCGCTGTTGACGCGGTGCGCGCCTACGGGATCGACCTCAAGGGCGGCATGGAGCTGACCATGGGCGCCCCGCTGTTCACCAAGATCGCGGTCCAGGGTGCGCAGGCTGTGGAGATGCTGCGCGAGTTCGTGGCGATCGCTGATCAGCGCACCGAGGAACTGCGCGGCTACTCCCGCAACCACAAGCCCGGCCCAGGTGATCCGCTCTACCTCTTGGTCATCGACGAACTCGCATCGCTGACCGCGTACGCCGATCCGGAGATCCGCAAGGAGGCCGAGCGGCTCCTCAAGCGGCTGCTCTCCATTGGCCGCGCTGTTGGTGTCGTGGTCGTCGCGTTCGTCCAGGACCCGCGTAAGGAGGTCATCGACATGCGAGGGCTCTTCACCCAGACCATCGCTCTGCGGCTGCGCTCCGCGATGGAGACCAACATGGTCCTGGGTGACGGCATGGCCCCGTTCGCTCCCGCCCATCGCATCCTCAAGGCGGCCCAGGGCACGGCCTGGATCATCGACGAGGACGGCTCCACCGACCGCATCCGCGCCGACTACTGGTCCGACGACCTCATCCGCCGCGTTGCCTCGCTCTACCCGGCGACCCCGGAACTGGTCACGATCTCGGATGCCGCCCCTGGCGACCTGCCTGGGATGCAGCTCTCCCTGACCGATGGGGGTGCGCGATGAGTACCCCGGCCTGGATGGAGCACGCGGCGTGCACAACCCGGGAGACTCGCGGGCTGCCCTGGACCACCGACGAGATCGAGACCCCCACGGTTCTGGTCGAACTGATGCAGGAGACCTGCGCCGGCTGCCCGGTCCGCCTCGCCTGCACCGCCTACGCCCGCACCGCTACCGGTGGATGGTGGGCCGGCATCGACCGCGCCGCCGAGCCTGAGGACCTCCTCGACCTCCTCGATATGATGCCGCTGGATGGTGCGGCGTGACCATCTCGCCCACGGATGCGCCGGGCATCCACAGTGACGCATCGTCCTCGACCTCGGGCTCGTTCCCTGGGTACGGGGAGGATGCGCCGCTGGATCTGTCCGGACTCACCCCGGCCGCCTTCAACGCGGTCGGTGCCCGACTCCTCGACGGCACCTTCGACGCCTGGGCCGAGACCGCAGCAGCGGTCAAGTACTGCGCCCACCCCATCCGGCTCTCCGGATCCTCGACCACGATTGATGCCCGTAGCGGGGAGCTCGTCGGCACGTTCTCGTCCGCGAATGCCCCGCTCGGAGTGCTCTACCGTCCCTGCGGCAACCGCCGCGCCGACGTCTGCCCCACCTGCTCCCGCGTCTACGCCCGCGACACCTACGCCATGATCAACGCCGGCCTGGTCGGCGGGAAGACGATCCCCGCCACGGTGGCAGACAACCCGCTGCTGTTCGTCACCTTCACCGCGCCTTCATTCGGCCACGTCCACGGCCTCCGTCCGAAGAACGGGCAACCGGTGGGCGGTCGGTGTCGCCCACGCTCCGCCAGGACCGGACAACCCCTGACCTGCGAACACGGCCGGCCCCTGGGTTGCATGGCAGTCCACGGTCCCGACGACTCTGCCAATGGCGCGCCACCGTGTCCCGAGTGTCACGACACCGACAGCGCCGTTGTCTGGCAGTGGCATGCACCCGAGCTATGGCGACGCACCACCATCGCGCTTCGCCGTGCCCTGGCACAGCAGCTCGGCGTGACCGAGACCAGGCGCAAGCCTTCGAAGAAGAACCCGACCCCGCCGCCGGCCCTCGCTGACGTGGCCTCGGTCCAGTTCGCCAAGGTCGCCGAATACCAAGCCCGCGGCCTGATCCACTTCCACGCCCTCATCCGCCTGGACGGTCCCGATGGTCCCGGATCACCCGCACCCCTGGACGGCCGCACCCTGGGCCGGCTCCTGGAGCACACCGCCGGCGACGTCCACCTCGAGGCACCCCCGGTCGACGACGATGACGCGGCCCGGGTCCTCTGCTGGGGACAGCAGCTCGACGTCCGGGTCGTACGCGACACCAACCGCACCGACGACCCCGACGGACCTCTTACGCCTGGACAGGTCGCCGGCTACTTGGCCAAGTACGCCACCAAGGACGCCAACTCCATCCGTGCTGACCGGCCGGTTGAGCACATCGCCGAGTTCGCCTCGAGGTGCCGCCAGCTCAGCGCCAGGGCACGGGAACACTACGGCCCCCACGTCGACACCAAAGGGACGCCGGCCAACCCCTACCAGCTCCTGGGGAAGTGGGCGCACATGCTCGGCTTCCGGGGCCACTTCTCCACCAAGTCCCGGCGCTACTCCGTCACCCTCGGCCAGCTCCGCCGCGCCCGCGCCAAGTACCGCGACCTGGTCGCGACCGCCGAGCACGACGAAGACGCCCGAAAGGCCCTGCTCGACCTCGAGGAGCTCGAGGCACGGCTCCTGGCCGACGACACCGAGACAACCCTCGTCATCGGCAACTGGACCTACCAAGGCACCGGGTGGACGAACCCAGGCGACGAAACCCTCGCCCTCGCGGCCGCCGCTCGAGCGCGCGAGTACGCCCAATGGCGAGCCCAGACCAAGAACACCGACCGATGAGGGGAAGAAAGTGATGAGTGATCAGGAGAGCGGCATGGAGCCGCTGATGACGATTGACGAGGTGGCCGACTACCTCCGCGTGCCGGTCCTGACGATCCGGTGGCTTCGTCAGGAAGGGCGATTCGCACCGGCTGTGAAGGTCGGCCGTCGTCTCGCCTGGCAGCGCTCCGCGGTCATCGCCTGGGTGGCCGACCAGCAGGAGGTTGCAGCATGAGCGTGCAGCGATACACCACCGCTGACGGCAAGGTCCGCTATCGGGCTCGCGTGAAGCACCACGGCCGGGAGGTCGCCAACCGCGTCTTCGACCGCAAGAAGGACGCTGAGGCCTGGGAGGAGGAGCAAAAGAGGAAGCTGCGGCTCGGTGAATGGCACGACCCTCGTCGCGGCCGTGTGGCTCTTTCCGTCGTTGCGGCTGACTGGCTGGATGCTCGCCAGACCTTGAAGCAGAAGTCGCGGGCGCTCGAGCTGATGGTGTGGAAGCGTCACATCGAGCCCAAGTTCGGAAAGGTGCCGGTCGCTTCGATCACGAAGTCTGACGTGGCGACGTGGGTTGGCCGGCTGGTCGCTGATGGGCGCTCGCCGTCCTCGGCTGCTCGCTACCTCGGCGTCTTCCGTCGCCTGCTCGCCTTCGCTGTGGAGGACGGCCGAATCACGGTGAACGTCGCCGCGACCGTGAAGCCTCCAACTGCCGGGCACGTCAAGCGTGAGGGTCAGTTCCTCAGCCGGCAGGAGATTCACGACCTCGAGGCCGCTTGCTCCGGACGCTACGCCGTCATCGTTCGCGTGCTTGCGCTGACCGGACTCCGGTGGAGTGAACTTGCCGGCCTTCGTGTTGGCGATCGGGTGCGCGTACCTGGTCAGGGTCTGCGACTCCAACGGACCGTCATGGCCAGCAGTGACAAGGGCGTGCTCTTCGTCGACACCCTCAAGAACAAGCGCGCGCGCACGGTGCCCCTGGTCGACGAGCTCGTGCCGATCATCGACGAGTGGTCAGAGGGCAAGAAGGGTGACGACTGGATCTTCGATGCGCCGAAGGGTGGTCCCCTGAGTGAGGCGAACTGGAAGCGGTCTGTCAGCTGGGCTGAGGCCGTGAAAACGATCAGTCGCCCGACGCTTCGGGTTCACGATCTCCGCCACACCTGCGCCTCGCTGTGGCTGGGTGCCGGCGCTGACCCGAAGGTGCTGCAGCGCATCCTGGGCCACGCCTCCGCAGCGATGACGATGGACCTCTACGGCCACCTCATCGACGACAACCTCTGGGACTCGGCCAAGCGGCTCGGGGGCATCCTGGGGGCATCTGAGCCCGACGAGGAGTCCGGAGAGGATGAGGACGATGACGAAACAGGGTCCTGACCTGGCGAAACAGGGTGGTGGACGCAAAGGGACTCGAACCCCTGACATCCTCCTTGTAAGGGAGGCGCTCTACCAACTGAGCTATGCGTCCGAAGCGCCCCAAGAGTACGCGATCAGGGGCGGGCCCGGCGAACCGGGCCGACGCACCAACCCTGAAATGGAAGTTGAGCCGCTGACGTCTCGGGTCATCAGCGGCTCAACACTTAAAGGTTAGATCCCACCCTGGGCACAGGAAAAGCGATGTAACCACCCTGTTAACGGAAGTTGGATGACCCGTAAACTACCTGATCAGACGGCCGCGTGGAGCTGCCGGAGGTGCTCCTCGAGGTCGCGTCCGTCGGCGTTGTCGTTGTGCACGGCCCACCGCACGACGCCCGACTTGTCGATGATGTAGGAGGACCGGAGCGGGGCGCCGGTCCTCTCGTTGAAGACGCCGTAGGCCTTGGCGACCTCGCCGTGGGGCCAGAAGTCGGAGAGCACCGGGAAGTTGAGCCGGTCGGTGTCGGCGAACTGCCGGATCGCGTAGACAGGGTCGCACGAGATCGCCAGGACCTCGGTGTCGAAGGTGACGAACTCGTCGAGCCGGTCGCGCAGTCCGCTCATCTCGCCGGTGCACACGCCGGAGAACGCGAACGGGAAGAAGAAGATCGCGACCGCCTTCTTACCGTGGAAGTCCGTGAGCGTGACGTCGGCCCCGAACTGGTCGCGGAGGGTGAAGTCCGGAGCCGGGTCGCCGATCTGAAGTCCACTCACTGCCCTGCCGCCCTCTCGCCGTTCGAACCTGCTGCCTCGGTGTCCCAGGTCGCCAGCTCGCGTCGGAGCACCTTGCCCGTCGCGTTGCGTGGCAGAGCGTCGGTCACGACGATCTCCCGCGGCACCTTGAAGCGAGCAAGATTCTCCTTGACCCAGTCCTTCAGCACCGCATCGACGTCGTCCCCGGCACCGGGGACCACCACCACGAACCCGCGCAGCCGCTTGCCGAAGTCGGCGTCGTCGACCCCGACGCAGGCCGCGTCGGTGACCAGCGGGTGGCGCATCAGGCAGTCCTCGACCTCCTGCGGGAAGACGTTCTCGCCGCCGGAGACGATCATGTCGTCGTCGCGGCCCTCGATGTAGAGCCGGCCGTCAGGTCCGAAGCGCCCGACGTCGCCGGTCGCCATCAGGCCGTCGACGACCTCCTTGCCGCCACCGCTGGTGTAGCCCTCGAAGAGGAGGCCGTTGCCGACGAAGATCCGGCCGGCCTCACCGTCGGGCACGGGGACGCCGTCGGCGTCGAGGATCTTCATCTGGGTGCCCCAGGGCACCTTCCCGGCCGAGGTCGGTGCCTCGCGCAGGTCGACGGGGTCGGCGATCGAGGCGTAGGAGACCTCGGTGGACCCGTAGACGTTGTAGAGGCTGTCGCCGAAGCGGTCCATCCACTCGATCGCGAGGTCGCCGGGCAGCGCCGACCCGGAGGACGCGACGGCCTTGAGCCGGGAGCCGATCCCCTCCAGGTCGTACGCAGCCAGTGTCTCCTCCGGCAGCGACAGGATCCGCTGCATCATGACCGGGATGACCACGAACGAGTCGGCCCGGGTCTCCGCGAGGGTCGCGATCGCGTCCTCCGGGTCGAACCGGCGACGCAGGATCATGGTGGTGCCGAGCAGCTCGGCGAAGAGCAGGTGAGCGATCCCCCAGGTGTGGAAGAGCGGCGCGGCGATGAAGCAGCGCCAGCCGTCCTTCATCGGCATCCGCGACATCAGCGCGACGGCCGCGTCGATCCCGGCCTCCTGACGCGGCGCCGACTTCGGCGCGCCGGTGGTGCCGGAGGTCAGGATCACGATCCGTCCGTGACGCTTCGGCGGCGGCACCGGCCGGGCATCGCCGGAGACCAGCGACTCGAGGGTCTCCCCCGGGTCCGAGGAGTCCACCCAGGCGACCAGCCGATCGGCCGAGGTGGCCGAGGACAGCAGGCCGGTGAACTCCTCGTCGTGGATGATCAGGGCGGGCTTGTCCCGCTCCAGCACCCCGACGAGCTGCGGCCCGGCGAAGGCGGTGTTGAGGTAGAGCGCGTCGGCGCCCAGCTTCGCGACCGCCAAGGTGGCGTCGACGAACCCGCGGTGGTTGCGGCACATGATCGCGACCCCGTCGCCCTCGCCGATCCCCCGGGCGGCCAGGGCCCGGGCGATCGCGTTGGAGCGGCGGTCGAGGTCGGCGTACGTCAGCGAGCCGAGCTCGTCGATGACCGCGGTGCGACGCGGGTAGCGGTGGGCGAGGCCGATGAAGCCTCCGGCCGGGCCGGTGCCCCAGCGCGCGAGCGCCAGACCGGTCCGTGCGAGCCCGAGCGGACTGACCGGCCGGACGATGCCGGAACCGGCCAGGATCATCGCCGCGGATCCGGCGGTGCGTGCCTTGGCAGCCGTAGTCGAGAACACCGTTGGGAGTCTAACGTCGCTCACGCGAAGACTCCTGCGGGTGTCCAGCGACCCCGAGAACCGTTGCCATCAGGCAGGAGTCTTCGGCGCCAGCAGACGCGTCGCGGCCCAGTCCTTGCTCACAGATGCGGTGGTGGTCTGGGACAGTCCTGCGATCGGCGCGGCCTCGGCGATGTCCGCCGCGTCGACCGCACCAGGGCGGCCCACCTTCGGCGTCAGCAGCCAGATGACCCCGCCACCGACGAGGTCGGTCAGCGCGTCGACGAGTCCGTCGACGAGGTCGCCGTCGTCGTCGCGCCACCACAGCAGGACGGCGTCGACGACATTGCCGTACTCACCGTCCACCAGATCCGCGTCGACGGCGTCTTCGATGGCGACCCGCAGCTCGTCATCCGTATCGTTGTCCCAGCCCAGTTCCTGGATGACCATGCCGGACTTGAGGCCCAGCCGGTCCGCAGGCCCTGTGGCTGCGGTCGAGCTCACGTGTCTTTCCTCCAAAGGCTTGATGTCCACGCCGCTTGCATGGACTTGGTTGGTGGTAGTCCAGCGGAGAACGCTGGTCCACGCAACCCCACCCGCCTGTCAGGCGCTAGATAACGGCGTGTCGGAGGACTTTCAGGCCCTCGGATCGAGCAGATGGAGCAGTACGTTGCGATCCTGTGCCGTTCCCGAGAAGGGGTGCTCGGCGAGGGGCACCTTCGGTGCCTGCCAGTCGTTCGCGGCCAGCTCACGAGACAGCGAGGCGAGGTGGCCGGCCTTCTCGATCGAGCCGCTCCACCGCGCGGGACCGGCGTGGTCGAGCATCGTCGTGGCGATGGTCAGCACGTCGCCGTCGGAGATGAGCTCGACGACCCGGCCCTGCTGCGGCCAGTCGATCAGGGACGGCGCGGTGACCTCCCACCACGATCCGTGAGGCTTCACCGCCGTACGGTGCGTGTGGCCGTTGAGCCAGAGGACCGCGCTCTCATGACGTGAGACGGTCTGCTCGATCTCGTCGCCGAGGACCCGCCGACTGACGCCCGCGCCGCTCATGTCATTGACCAGCGACGCCACGTCGTGGTGGCTGGCGATCACCGCGAGCCGCTCGTCGTAGTCGGTGGAGGCGAGCACGGCGTCGAGCCACTCCAGCTGCTCGGCGTCGATCGACCCCTGGAAGCCGCCGGCGGGGTTGACCGTGTCGAGGACGACGAAGGTGACCTGGTCGTTGACGTCGTGGCGGTAGTAGGACTCGCCACCGGCCCGGAACCCGTGCCCCGGCGGCTTCGCCTCGTCGTGGACGTGGGAGTCCACGAACTCCTGCAGCGTGGTCTGCCGGCGACGCCGGTCGGCGGTCACCTCGTAGGGCTCCAGCTCCGCGAGCATCCCCAGCGCGACCGGGTCGCCGGAGAAGAGCCCGGCGATGAGCTTCGCCTTCGCCTCGTCGGTCCAGTGCTCGGGCATGGCGATCGCCTTGAGGTCGCCGATCGCGACCTCGGCGATGGCCGCGTTGCCCGGCACGGTCCCCTGCAGCAGCCCGTCGTGGTTGCCGTTGACGGCCAGCCAGGGCACCTCGAGCCCGGGCGAGTCGATCGCGCGGCGCACGGCCTTCAGCAGTCCCGGGACGAGCGGGAAGCCGTGGTCACCCCGGCGCATGTCGTACGTCTCGCCCTGGGGGTGCCAGAAGCGCTTGTCCGGCAGCACCGCGACGCCCTCGTAGTGCAGCATGTCGCCGGAGTCGGGGGTCAGCCGGCCGCCGTCGAGCAGCGTCAGGTACCAGTCGAGCTCGTTGTACTGCCCGTTGTCGGTGTTGTCGCCGGTCGCGATCGCCAGGTCGAGCGGACCACCGCCCACGGGCCCCTCGGTGATCTCGTTGATCGCCTCGACCATCGCCGCGCCGACCTGCGCGGTCAGCAGCTCCTGGGCTCGGTACGTCCCGATCTCCTCGATCAGTTCCCGAGTGGAGGTGTCAGGGTCCATGAGCCGGTCCAGGACCTCGACCCGCGCCGGCGACTGGTGGTCGCAGATGTGCATGTCGGACAGGTGGGCGACGGTGAGCACCGGCTCGCCCAGCTCCTCGGGCTTCCGGGCCAGGTCGGTGCGCGAGATGTGGCGCTCCTGAGGGCCCTCGGCCAGACGTACGTAAGCGCCCTTCCGGCCACCCGCGACGATCCGCCCGCTCTCGCTCGTGACACCCATCTACGCCTCTTCTCCCTCAGCACCGGCCGCCGCGGTCCGTGGGCGAACGATACTCCCTGACCGCGGCGGCCGGGCCCATCGGTCAGCCGGTGTAGACGGTCGCCTTGCCGTACAGGTTGCGGGTGACGTTGGAGAGGTAGGCGCTCGCGTCGGCGGAGCCGAGGTTGTAGGTGTTGAAGACGCCGTAGCCCTGGGAGACCGTACGGGAGGCGAGGCTGGCGGCGGTCGAGGCCGACGTGCCCTGGATGTTGATCGCGGCGGGGGCGAGCTCGGGCTTGCCGAGCCCGGGGACGTTCGGCACGCCCCAGGTGCCGTAGTAGGGGTTCCAGGCGTAGTCGAGCAGGTCGCCGGCGTTGACCCCGCCGTAGGAGAGCCGCTGCGAGGACGGGCCGATGTAGTAGAGGGTGATGAGTTTGTCAGGAAGGCGTGAGCGCAGCGCCTCGAGCAGGTAGACGAAGGAGAAGTCGTTGGGCTGACCGGTGCCGTTGGCGCCGTAGTTGGACCACTCGTCGTCGAAGTCGATCCCGTCCAGCCCGTAGCGGGTCACCGCGTCGGCGAGCTGGTCGGCGAACGCCTCGGCGGACGCCCGGTCCGGGAAGTTGGCGAAGCCGGCGCCCTGGTGGTTACCGAGCACCGAGAGCAGGATCTTGATGCCCTTGGCCTGGGCCGGACGGATGTGGACGTCGGCGGCGTCGAGCTGCGCCTGCACCTGCGGGTTGTTGTAGAGATAGGCCCGCTGGCCGTCGTAGTTGATGTTGGCCGCGAAGATCAGACCGATGTCGAAGACGTTGCCGCCTCCGGCGAGCTCGTACTTGGCGACGTTACCGATGCTGTAGTTGTTGACCTCGACGTACCCGGTCATCAGCGTCGGCGACGCGAGCGGACGCGCCGCCCCCGCCGAGGGGGCGAGGCCGGTGGCCGCCGTCGCGCCGAGGGCCGCGGCGCCCGCGCCGAGCAGCATGTGTCTGCGTGAGATGTGGGGAACTGACATGGTGCTGGTCTCCTTTAGTTGCGGTGGAACCTCAGGGTGCGGACCTCGAAGGCCCCGAGACTGAGCGCGACGACACCGCCGTCGGCGCTCACCTCGGCGATCGGGTCCTCCACGAGCGAGATCTCCTCGACCCGCTCGTAGCTCTCGGCGACGCGCAGCTCCCCCTGCGTACGCGCGCCGGTCGACTCGTAGACACGCACGACCAGGTCGCCGGACCGGTCGGCGGCGAGCTTCACGCTCGAGACCACCAGACCCTCACCGGAGACGGTCACCAGCGGCTCGACGGCGTCCGCGCCGGTGATCTGACGGGCCGGGGTGTTGAGCGCCGCTCCTGCCTCGGTCGCGGTCGAGACGGAAGCCCCGATGACCAGGCCGTAGCGGTGGGTCTGCACGCCCTGGTCGGTCTCCGGGTCGGGGAACCGCGGCGCCCGCAGCAGCGAGAGCCGCACCTCGGTGGTGAGCGCGGTCGGACGGGTCACGTCGAAGCCGTAGGTGGAGTCGTTGATCAGCGCCACTCCGAACCCGGGCTCCTCGGCCAGAACCCAGCGGTGCATCGAGGTCTCGAACTTCGCCGCCTCCCACGAGGTGTTGGTGTGGGTCGGGCGGCGGTGGTATCCGAACTGGGTCTCGGCGAGCGTCTGCTCGGCCTTGACGTCGAGTGGGAAGGCGACCTTGAGGAACTTCTCGGTCTCGTGCCACTCGGTGCTCTGCGCGATGTCGAGCACGCGCGAGCCGGGTGCCAGCGAGAGCACCTGCGTGGTCGAGGAGTCGGCGGAGATGGGCCGCTCGACGACCAGCCCGTCCTCGGTGATCTTGATCGAGGTGACCTCGCGCAGGTCGGTGACCCGGTTGCGGTAGAACCGGTCCACGTCCCAGGCGTCCCACATGTTCGGGAAGTCCTGGTGGAGCTGGAGCAGGTTGGCCTCCGCCCCGGCCGGGATCGCGTCGCGCCCGGTCGCCAGGTCGACCGCCGAGGTGATCAGGCCCTCGGCGGAGACGGTGACCTCGACGATGCCGTTCCCCAAGACGTACGTCCCGTCCTTCTCGATCACGGACACGGCCGCCGCGGGCTCGGCCGCGAGGACGCGCCCGACGCGTCCGTCGGCACGCAGCGCGACGGTTCCCTCGCCGGCGAGCGCGGTGAGCGCCCGGTCGACGAGAGCCTCGGCGGCCTCCGCGACCCGGGCATACTGGGCGGCCGCCTCCCGGTGCACCCAGGCGATCGACGTCCCGGGCAGGATGTCGTGGAACTGCTGGAGCAGGATCTGCTGCCACAGGGCGTCCAGCTCGTCGTAGGGGTAGTCGAGCAGGCCGCGGACGGCGGCGGTGGCCGACCACAGCTCGGCCTCGACCAGCAGGTGCTCGCAGCGCCGGTTGCCCTGCTTGGTGAGGTGCTGGGAGGTGAGGGTGGCGCGGTGGAGCTCGAGGTAGAGCTCCCCGACCCACACGGCCGGGTCCGGCAGCTCCGCCCGGGCCTCGGCGAAGAAGTCGTCCGGGTGACGCCAGGACACCTGCGCGGAGCCTTCGAGATCACGGAGACGACGGGCCTTGCCGGCCATCTCCCGGGTCGTGCCGCCACCCCCGTCGCCCCAGCCGACCGGAGCGATCGACCCGGTGGCGACCCGGTTCTCCCGGAACTGCCGGGAGGCCTTGGCGACCTCCTCGCCGGAGAGCCGGGAGTTGTAGGTGTCCATCGGCGGGAAGTGGCTCAGGATCCGGGAGCCGTCGATGCCCTCCCACTCGAAGGTGTGGTGGGGGAACCTGTTGACCTGGTTCCAGGAGATCTTCTGGGTGAAGAACCACTCGAACCCGGCCCGCTTCATCAGCTGCGGCAGTGCCGGGCTGTAGCCGAAGGAGTCGGGCAGCCACACGCCGTGGCAGCGGATCCCGAACTCGTCCTGGAAGAAGCGCTGGCCGTAGAGGAACTGCCGCACCAGCGACTCCCCCGACGGCATCGTGGTGTCGGACTCGACCCACATGCCGCCGAGCGGGATGAAGCGACCCTCGGCGACCGCGGCCTTCACCTTGGCGTAGACCTCGGGACGGTGCTCCTTGAGCCACGCATACTGCTGGGCGCTCGACATCCCGTAGCGGAAGTCGGGGTCCTCGCCGAGCAGCTCGGTCATCGAGGAGGTGGTGCGGGCGACCTTGCGGATCGTCTCCCGCACCGGCCACAGCCAGGCGGAGTCGATGTGCGCGTGGCCGATCGCGGTGATCCGGTGCGCGGAGTCGTGCGCGGTCGCCTCGAGGACCTCGGTGAGCGCCTTCCGCGCCTCCGCGGCGGTCTCCCGGATCCGCTGGAGGTCGACCCGGTCGAGGGCGTCGTCGATGGCCTGCAGGATGCGGAACTTGCGCGGCCCCTCGGGCAGCTCGACCTGCAGCTCGTGGAGCGTCTCCAGGTCGAGGCAGAGCTCGAAGACGTCCTGCTCGAAGACGGCGAGCTCGATCCGACGGGTCGTGTAGAGCCTCTTCTTCGATGACGTCTCGATGTCGCCCTCCTGCGTCGGCAGGAAGGGGTGGTAGTCGAGCAGGACCGGGTTGGCCGCGGCCTCCAGGAACAGCTCGATCTCCTCGCCGCCCTTCGCCTCGTCGGCGACCAGCACCCACTGGTTGCGCGGATTGAGGCTCTTGATCGGCTCGCCGTCGGGCGTGTAGACCAGCCCCTCGCACTGGAAGCCGGGCATGTTGACGTCGAAGCCCAGGTCGCAGACCAGCTCCACCCGCTTCCCCGCCCACTCCGCAGGCACGGTCCCGGTGATCCGGAACCAGGCGGTACCCCAGGCCGGACCCCAGTCGCTGCCGACCTCGAAGGGCTCGTAGGTCAGCGCCAGCCCGTCGGCCGGAGCGATCGGCTCCCCGGGCAGCTCGTGCCATGCGACGCTCACGGGCGCCGAGGCGGTGTGGACCGCCGGCCACAGGCGCTCCTTGAGGACCCGGCTCACCCGGCCCTCGGTGAGGTGTACGTCGTCGTGCATCAGTGCTCGTCCTGTCTGTCGTCTCTGTTGTCGGCGTCGTCTTCGATGAACTCCAGCTGCGTGAGCACGCAGTCGGTCGACGCGGTGAACCGTACGGCTCCCGCCGTGACGGGGTTTCCACGGCGGATCCGGAAAACCCGGGTCTGACCTGCCCAGACGTACGTCTCGCCGGCCCGCTCCTCGCGGGCCACCGTGTCGCCCGTGACATCGAGGTATTCCAGCTCCCAGCCGATCTCCCCCGCCCGGGCAGAGGTGACGGTGTAGAGCGACAACCGCCGCTCAGCGGCCAGCGCCACCTCGATCCGGTCCCCGGCGGCCAGGGCCACCTGGGTCTCGCCCCGATCGTCGACCAGCGCCGAAACGGCACTTGTGGCGGCCGAGTCGGTGGTTGTGGACGACGAATGTGGAGTTTCGTCCCCCACAACTACGGTCTCGGCGACCAGTTCTGCAGATTCGGCGAGATCGACGATCGGCCGACGCGATCCGGAGAGGATCGAGGCCGAGGGCGGGCGGGAGTCCTTCGCCCAGCCGCAGGGCGTCTCGGAGAGCTCGACGACCAGGTGGGCGCCGCCGGACAGGCGGGCGTGCGGGATGGAGATCTCGTCCCAGGGCTCGTCGTCGAGGGTCACCGAGCGGATGTGGCCGCCGGCGCCGACCGCCTCGATGACGATCTCCTTGCCGTCGGTCGGCCGCAGCACGGTGCGCCGCACAGACGGCGGGACGATCACGTAGGACGCCGAACCCGGCACCAGGGGATAGAGCCCGATCGTGGCGAAGACGTACCAGGCCGACATCTCGCCGTTGTCCTCGTCGCCGGGATAGCCCTGGCCGAGGTCGGAGCCGACGAAGAGCCGGGAGAGGCACTCGCGGACGATCCGGTGGGCGTCGTCGTGCCGGCCCGCGAACATGTACATGAACGGGATGTGGTGGGCCGGCTGGTTGGAGAGGCCGAGCATCCCCATGCGTACGTCCCGGGCCTCGGTCATCTCGTGGATCGCGAACCCGTAGTGACCGCTCAGCTCGGCCGCGCCGGTCTCGGGACGGACGAAGAACTCGTCCAGCTTCGCACCGAGCCCCGCCTCGCCGCCGTGCAGCTCGGCCAGCCCGGCGCCGTCGTGGGGCGCGGTGAACGCGGTGCCCCAGGCGTTGGTCTCGGTGTAGTCGTGGCCCCACACGTCGGGGTCGAACGTTGCACGCCACTCCCCCGTGGGGTCGCGCCCGATGAAGAACCCTCGCTCACGGTCGAACACGTTGCGATATCCGAGTGCCCGCCGCGCGAAGTACTCCTCCTCGGCGGCAAGGTCGTCCGGGGTGCGGGATAGTCCAGGGAGTTTCCGTCGGTTACTGACCGGTAGACCGACGGAAACTCCCTGGACTACCCCGCCCGCCCGCAACCTCCGAGCCAGCCGAGAGATCCCCCAGTCGTTGATCGCGTTGTCCAGAGTCCACGACAGGCCCTCGTGGGTGTCGGTGTCGACGTAACCCGCGAACATCCCGCGCCGCAGCCCCTTGCGGCCGACACGTACGTCATCAGGCGGCACGGTCGCGTTCTTCAACGCGGAGACATAGGCGGTCTCCAGATCGATCCCTGGCACCTCGCGCAGGGCGAGGTCGGCGAGCACCGTGTCGAAGGTGGTGCCGGTCATGCAGTCCTCGGCCGCCGGGGCGCTCCAGCGCGGTGTCCAGCCGCGGTCGCGGAAGTGCTCGACGAAACCTTCGGCCAGCGAACCGGCACCGGCCGGGTCGAGCAGCGCGAGCAGCGGCCAGGCGGTGCGGTAGGTGTCCCAGAAGCCGTGGGTGACCGTCATCGGCGCGTGCCGGACGGTGGTCAGGTCGTAGGGCGAGACGTGCGCGTGGAACGGCCCCTCGCCGTAGCGGTTCGGGTAGAGGAAGAGCCGGTAGAGCCCGGACCGGATCGAGACCAGCTGGTCCTCGCTCGCGCCCTCGACCTCGACACTCGCCAGGACCTGCTCCCAGGCAGCACTGGCCGTCGCGGCCATCTCGTCGAACGATCCGGCGGACTCGAGGTTGGCGGCCGCCTGCTCGTCACTGACGGTCGAGATCCCCAGGCGTACGTCGACTGCCCCCGCCCCGCTCAGCGCGATGTGGCCGCGGAGCCGGCCCTCACCCAGGCGCAGCTGGGAGGTCCCGGCGACGCGGAGGTGGATGTGCTGGGCGGGCTTGCCCTCGCGGTCGTCCAGGAGAGCACGGACGACCATTTCGCCGCCGCCGTTCTCGCAGGTCAGCGACCGGATCCTGCCGTGATGGTCGAGCACCAGCGAGCGCGCCCCGGTGAACCGCATCCCGAGCGCGAAGTCACCGGGGACGAGCTCGGCGGTGACGCCGTCGTCGAGGGCGACCGCGTAACGGTGCGGCCCGGCCTCCTCGTCGGCGTGGTCGAACCCCAGGGACCGCGCCCGCCGGTCGTCGTCCGGCTCGACGAGCGGGCTCGGCATCACCTGGAAGACCCCGTGGTCGCCCATCCACGGGCTCGGGATGTGCGAGGTCGCGAACGCCTCGATCGCCGGCCGGTTGGGTCCGCCGGCGGTGTCGCGGTGGTGCGCGTGCCAGGCGTAGGGCCAGTTGCCGGCCGAGGCGTCGGTCATCGGCAGGCCGAACACGCCGCCGTGCGGCAGGCCGACCAGCGGCGCGTTGTTGCCCCGCGAGAACCGGTCGCTGGAGTGGGTCCCACGCCGGGTGTCCACCTGGTCGAGCGGAGCGGCCGCGAGCACGCGGGCCGGCCCGATCCGGATGTCGTCGACCCACACCCGCAGCGCCACGTCGGACGCCCGGGCCACGACGAGGAGTCGTTCGATCCGGCGCCCGGCGAGCCCGGTCAGAGCCACCCGGCGCAGGTTCCACTGGTCGACCCACGCCCGCTTCCCCTCGCCCTGCCCGGCCGGGGTCAGCGCCTGCCCGTACTGGTCCACCAGCCCGATCTCGCTGAGCCGCCGGCCGTCGTCGAGCAGCCCGTCCACACAGACGTACGTCGAGTCCCACCGCCTCTCGTCGCCCGAGGCCGACTCGGGGAAGACGACGAAGCGCAGCTCGTCCCCGGCGGCCACCTCGATCGGCGCATCGACCGGGAGCTCGGCCTCGACGTCACCGTTTCCGGGCGCGATCTCGAGACACCACGCCCGCGGCGAGGCATATCCCACGCCCGCACGTGCGTTGACGGGGTCGGCCGGCCCGTTCCCGAGAGTGAGGCTCACGCAGTCCTCCCCTTGGTCGAGCCGAGTCCAACACGCCCACTGTCCGCGCCCGACGGGACCGTGTTGGTCTCGACACCGGCTCGCTGGCACTCGCCGGGCTCGACCAGGGTGACGGCCGCGCCCGCAAAGCTCGCTTTCGCAGGAAGCAACGGCAGGATCGCCATCTGATACGCGTGGTAGACGTCCGGCTTGCCCGGCCAGACGGTGGCCGAGGGCTGGTTGTCGGCGTCGAGCTCGTGGCGCCAGGAGCCGAGCTCCCGGTCGACCAGGTGCTCCTCGCAGTAGGCCCACCAGCGACGTACGTCCGCCAGCGCATCGGTCGATCCGGTGTCGCGGAAGAGTGTCCAGGCCGCGGCGACCGCCTCGGCGGCGACCCAGTGCATCCGCTCGCGCACCACAGGCTTGTCAGCGAAGTCGGTCGTGTAGACGAAGCCGGGTGCACCGTCGACCGCCCAGCCCCGCGAGGCCGCGGCGGCCAGCAGCGACCGCGCGTCCTCGAGCAGCCACGAAGGCGCCTCCGCCCCCAGCATGATCCGCGCGTGCAGCGCCAGCCGCGCCCACTCGAAGAGGTGCCCGATGGTGACCCCGTACGGCCGGAACGGATGCCCCGGATCGTCGATGTTGTAGTCCAGCTCGACCGACCAGGACGAGGAGAAGTGCTCCGGGAGCCGCCAGTCGTGCTCGCGAGCGAAGCCGTGCACGACCCGCTCGAGGATCCGCACCGCCCGGTCGAGCCAGACCCGGCGCCCGGTCACCTCGGCGACCGCGAGGAACGCCTCGACGGCATGCATGTTCGCGTTGACCCCGCGATAGCCGTCCAGGGAGCCCCAGTCGGGGCTCCACACGTCGAGGATCAGCCCGTCCTCCTCGCGCCAGAACCGCTCCTCCATCACACCGAGCGCGTCCTCGAGCAGCGTCTCCCCGTCGGGGTGGCCGGCGGCGTACGCGGTGGTGGCGGCGAGCACGACGAAGGCATGGGCGTAGCCCTCCTTGACGGTGCTCACCACCTCGCCGGTCTCCGGGGAGACCGCGGAGTGCCATCCGCCGCTGTCATCGTCGTGCAGCAGCCCGGTGAGCGCGGCGACCCCGTGGGAGACGTACGCCGAGGCCCACGCCTCGCCGCGAAGCTGCGCGAGCCCGAAGACGTGCGTCATCCGGCAGGTGATCCAGGTCTCGACAGGCCGCTCGGGAGAGAGCCGACCGCGCTCGTCGAGCCACCCGAACCCGCCGCCCTCATGGCGGGCCCCACGGGCGAAGGCCAGCAGACGGGAGGCCTCCTCCTCGAAGCGGGCGATCTCGGCGGCGGTCAGTTGCTGGTCGGTCATCCCTTGATGGCCCCTTCCTCGACCCCGCGGAAGAAGTAGCGCTGCAGCACCGCGAAGACGATCACGATCGGGACGAACGAGATCATGGTGCCTGCCGCGATCAGGCGGGGGTTGTTGGTGAACGTGCCGGACAGATACTGCAGACCGACGGTCAGCGTGAGGTTCTCCGGGTCGGTCAGCACGATCAGCGGCCACAGGAAGTCGTCCCAGGCCGCGATGAACGCGAAGATCGAGATGACGCTCAGCATGCCGCGTACGCCGGGGAGGTTGACGTGGATCAGGCGCTGCCAGGCGTTGGCGCCGTCGACCTTGGCGGCCATCTCGAGCTCGTCGGGGATCGCGGTGAACGCCGCCCGCATCAGCAGGACGTTGATCATCCCGATCATGCCCGGCAGCGCGACCCCCAGCAGGGTGTCGGTCAGGCCGAGCGAGCGGACCGTGACGTACTGGGCGATGATCGTGGCCTCCCCCGGCAGGATCAGGGTGGCCAGCAGCGCGCCGAGCACCAGCTTCGACCCGCGGAAGCGCAGCTTCGCCAGCGCGTAGCCCGCCATCGTGGCGCCGAGGATGTTGCCGCCCACGACCAGGACGGCGACGATCACCGAGTTCATCGCGTAGTCGACGACCGGCACGACCTCGGCGACCTTGACGTAGTTGGCGAACGTCGGGTGCTCGGGGATGAAGCTCGGCGTCGAGGAGTAGACGTCCTCCTCGATCGACTTCAGCGAGGTCGACAGCTGCCACACGAAGGGCAGGATCGTGATCGCGAGCACCACCAGCAGCAACGCGTAGCGCGTCACCATCTCGCCCGTCGACATCCGATGGAAGGAGTACGACCTCTTCGCGCGCGGCGCACGCGGTTGCCTGTCGGTCATCAGCCGTCCTTCCGGTTGAGCCGGGCCAGCAGCAGCATCGGCAGGAGGGTGAGCACGAAGAGCAGCAGACTCAGCGCCGAGGCGTAGCCGAGGCTGCCGGTGAAGCCAGTGGAGTAGAGCTGGATCAGCATGACCATCGAGCTCACCTTGCCGCCGGGGCCGCCGGTGCCGCCGGTCATCACGTAGAGCTCGGTGAACACGCGCAGCGCCGAGATCGTGATCAGGATGGTGATCAGCAGCATCGTGCGGCGTACGCCCGGGACGGTCACACTCCAGAAGCGGCGGACCGGACCGGCGCCGTCGACGGCGGCCGCCTCGTGCAACTCCTTGCCGACGTTCCCGAGGGCCGAGAGGTAGATGATCATGTAGTAGCCCAGGCCCTTCCAGACCGTCAGGCTGATCGCGCTGAAGAGCAGGAGCCAACGGTCGGTCAGGAACGGGATGGGCTCGGTGACCACCTGCAACGTCGACAGGATCGAGTTGATCGCGCCGCGGTCGTCGAGCAGCCAGCTCCAGATCAGCGCGACCACGACCGCCGAGGCGACCACCGGGGTGTAGAAGGTGACCCGGAAGAAGGTCAGGCCCGGCAGCTTCTTCTCCACCAGCACCGCAAGCAGCAGCGGCAGCAGGGTGAGCAGCGGTACGCAGACGATCATGTAGAGGATCGAGTTGGTCAGCGCGTGGACGAGCTGGTCGTCGTCGAGCATCCGCTCGAAGTTGGTCAGCCCCGTGAACTCCCCGCCGCCCAGTGGCTTGGTGTCGGTGAACGCCATGTAGATGGTGTTGAGGGCGGGATAGACGTTGAAGACGCACAGCCACACCACAGCCGGCGCGACGAGCAGCCAGGGCGTGAACCATCGGTGGTCACGCACCTGGCCACCCGGCCTCGTGATCGGACTCGTCACTGGGTGAGAATCTTGTTGCATTCCTCGACGGCCTTGTCGAGGGCTTCCTGCGGGGTCGCGTCTCCGGTGATCGCCGCGGCGAGCTGCTGCTGCAGGATCGTCTCCATGGCCGGCGACCAGCGCGGGTTGTTGGGGATCGCGGTCGAGAGGGTCTCGAACGCGGTCACCTGGGCGTCACCGGCGTTGGTGCCGTCGCTCTTGGAGAAGAACTCGTCCTCGGCGGACTCGGTCGTGCTCGGGTAGATGCCCGGGACCAGCTCGGCGAAGGCCTTCTGGTTCTCGGCGTTGGTGACGAACTGGGCGAGCGCGTTGGCGGCCGCGAGATTCTCCGACCCGGCGTTGACCGCGAGACCCTGGACGTAGAGCGGGCCGTCACCGAAGGCGTGGTTGGAGGTCGTCACGTCGACGAGGCTGGGCGCCTCGGTCTGCAAGGTCGTGTTGATGTGCTGGCCACCACCGGTGGTCCAGGCGACCTTGGACTCGTTGTACATCGCCGAGTTGCCCTGGAACTCCTCCGAGAGCAGGTTCTTCGGCAGCAGGCCCGCCTCATAGCCGTCGGCGAACTTCTGCACCAGGTCGACGACCTCGGGCTGGTTGAAGGTGAGCTCGGTGCCGTCCTCGTTGAAGATCTCGACGCCGAGGTTCTGGAAGTCGTTGATGCCCGGCTTGCGGCTGACCAGGTAGGACGAGCCCTTGGCCGTCTTCTGGTACGTCGCCGCCTGCTCGAAGAGCGAGTCCCAGTCGGTTGGGAGGTTCTCGGGGTCGAGGCCGTTGTCCTCGAGCAGCTTGGTGTTCCAGTAGTTCACGTCGGTGCCGAGGTACCAGGGGTAGCCGTAGGTGCCGTCGAGGCCGTTGTAGCGGTAGCCCTCCAGGCCGCCCTCGACGAACGTGCCCTCCAGATCGACGTCGGTCTTCTCGAGGTCGAGCAGCTGCTCCTGCTCGGCCAGCGGCAGCGCGAAGTCCGGCGGCAGGTTGACGACGTCGGGGAGATCACCGGACTGGGCCTGGGTGAGCACCTTCTGGTCGTAGCCGTCGCCGGGCTGGTCGAGCCAGGTGACCTCGACGTCCGGGTTCTCCTTCTCGAAGGCGTCGATCACGCCTTCGACGTAGTCGGTGAACTTGGGCTTCAGCGCCCAGGTCTGGATCGAGACCTTGCCCTCGATCTTGCCGTCGAGGTCACCGGCGGACGGCTCGTCGCCTGTCCCGCAACCCGTCATCGCAGTGACGCCCATGGCCAATCCAGCGGCGACCCCCACCAACCGGCGTACGCTCATTTTCGGCTCCTTGCTGAATGCTTTTGATAAAGCGGTTAAGTTCGGGCCGTACTATTCACCGAACGAGGTGTGCCGTCAAGGCATCCGTGTGAGGGACGCCACAATCGCCCCCGCCTCACCCCAGGAAGGACTTGCCCGATGGCACGACCCACGATCGCGGACATCGCCGAACGCGCCGGCGTCTCCAAGGGCGCGGTCTCGTTCGCGCTCAACGGACGGCCGGGAGTCAGCGAGGAGACCCGGCGACGCATCCTGGCCGTCGCCGACGAGATGAACTGGCGCCCCCACCGGGCCGCCAGGTCTCTGGGCAACTCGCGCGCCGGAGCTGTCGGCCTGATCCTGTCCCGCCCTGCTCGTACGCTCGGGCTCGAGCCCTTCTTCGGCCAGGTCGTCTCCGGCCTGCAGGCGGGCCTGGCCGAGGACGGCACCGCGCTGCAGCTGCTCGTGGTCGAGGACCCCGAGGCGGAGATGGCGGCCTACCGCAACTGGGCGGCCGAGAAGCGGGTCGACGGTTTCGTGCTCCTCGACCCGCTCATCGAGGACCCCCGGTTCGCCGTCCTCGAAGCGCTCGACGTGCCGGTGATGGTGCTCGGCGGACCGCTCCCTGACACGTCGCTGAGCTACAGCTGGGCCGACGACAGCGAGGCCATGCACGAGGCGGTCGACTACCTCGCCGCCCTCGGCCACCGCAACGTCGTCCACGTCGCCGGCATGCCGCAGTTCCTGCACACCAAACGCCGGATGGACGTGCTCACCGAGGCCAAGGCGCGCCACGAGCTGGCCGAGGTGGTGTCGATCCCGACCGACTACAGCGACTCCGAGGGCGCGGTCATCACCCGCCGGGTCCTGTCGCGGCGCGAGCGGCCGACCGCGATCGTCTACGACAGCGACGTGATGGCCGTGGCCGGTCTGGGCGTGGCGCTGGAGATGGGGGTGCGGGTGCCGCAGGACCTCTCGATCCTCTCCTTCGACGACTCGCTGCTGGCCCGGCTCACCCATCCCGCGCTGACCGCTCTGACCCGCGACACCCAAGGCTGGGCCACCGAGGCCGCCCGCGAGCTGCTCCGGCTGATCGCCGACCCGACCCTCACCGTGCGCCACCAGTCGAGCACCCCGGTGCTCGTCCCACGGGAGAGCACGGCTCCGCCCGCCGGACACTGATTGCCTGGTTTACTTAAACGGTTTATATTGCGCGGGTGCCAGCTCACCCGACCCCCTCCGCCACTGCCCCGCTGCGCTTCGGAGCCAACCACGTGCCCTCAGCCGGCTGGTTCTACTCCTGGCTCGACTTCGACGCCGACCAGATCGCCCGCGACTTCGACGACCTCGCCGGCCTCGGTCTCGACCACGTACGCATCTTCCCGGTCTGGCCGTGGATCCAGCCCAACCGCTCGCTGATCCGCTCCACGGCGGTCGACGACGTGCTCACCACCATCGACCTGGCCGCCGCCCACGGCCTCGACGTCTGCGTCGACCTGGTCCAGGGCCATTTGTCGAGCTTCGACTTCCTGCCGTCGTGGGTCCTCACCCACCACCAGCGGTCGGTCTTCAGCGACCCGGAGGTGCGTGCCGGCCTACGCACCTACGTCGACACCCTCGCCGCCGCGGTCGCCACCCGCGACAACGTCTTCGCCCTGACCCTCGGCAACGAGGTCAACAACCTGTGGCCGTCCAACCCGACCACCATCGCCGACTCCCGCTCCTGGGCACAGGAGCTCCTCGAGACCGCCCGCACGGCGGCCCCCGGCCTGCTCTGCCTCCACTCGCTCTTCGACGACGCCTTCTACGCGCCCGATCACCCCTTCGCACCCGCCGACGTCACCACGCTCGGCGACCTGAGCACCGTGCATTCATGGGTCTTCAACGGCGTCGGCGCGATCGACGCGCCCCTGGGACCGGCCACGCTCACGCACGCCGACTACCTGGTCGAGCTCGCTGCTGCGTACGCCCCCGAGCCGGGGCGCCCGGTCTGGCTCCAGGAGATCGGCGCTCCCCTGCCGGAGATCGACCCGGGCTCGGTGCGGGAGTTCGTCACCGGCACGATCGATCACGTCGCCCAGAACCCGGCGCTGTTCGGCATCACCTGGTGGTGCTCCCACGACCTCGACCGGTCGCTGGTCGACTTCCCCGAGCGGGAGTACGACCTCGGTCTCTTCACCGTCGACCACCGGCGCAAGCCGGTCGCCGAGGCGCTGGCGGCGGCGATCGCCGAGCACGGCGGCACCCGGCCGACGCCGAGCCCGCGCAGGCAGCTCGAGTGCCCCGTCGACCTGCTCCGCGAGCCCGAGCGCCGGGCCGAGGTCGCGCCCGGCAGCGAGTTCCACCGCACCTGGGTCGCCGCCCGGGTCGAGGGGCCCGTCGAGATCGTCGCGCCCCGCTGACCCGGGCCCGGCCTTGGCCGGCCCGGGGTCCGGTCATGGCCGCGGCCGATCACGAGACCGGCACGGCGCCTTCCCCGTGCCGGTCCCGCGGTGCGATCAGACGGAGCGAGGGCACGGAGACGATCACCGCGACCCCCGTCAGGACCGCCGCGACCCACACCGGCCCCAGGCCGCCGGCCTCCGACAGGGCGACCGCTCCGATCGCCGGCCCGGCCGCGGCGCCGACATTGAGCGCCACGGTGGCGTAGGCGCCACCCATGGTCGGCGCGCCAGAGGCCGCGTAGAGCACCCTCGCGATCAGGCTGCTGCCGACCGCGAACGCCAGGACGCCCTGGGCGAATACCAGCACGAGCAGCGGCACCGGGCGGTCGGCGAGCAGACCCAGGAGCAGCCACCCCAGGAGCAGCGCGGGCGAGACCGCGCAGATGACCAGCCGCGGGTACCGGTCGGAGAGCCGCCCGGCGGCGGCAACCCCGACGAAGGAGCCGATGCCGAACAGCACCAGCGCCAGCGACACCCACATCTCGGCCAGCCCGGCCGTGCCGGTCACGATCGGCGCCAGGAAGGTGAACGCCGCGAAGGTGCCGCCGTTGACCAGCGCACCCAGCGACATCGCGACGAGCAGTCGCGGCGCTCTCAGCTGGGCGACCTCGGCGCGCAAGGACGGACCCGGCACAGCCGATGTCTCCCGGGTGCCGGACCGCACTCCGTGGGCGATCCCGAAGGCGGCCGGCACGCACAGCAGCGCGACCGCCCAGAACGTGGCCCGCCACCCCAGGGCCGTGCCGAGCAGCGCGCCCGCGGGCACACCGGCGACGGTGGCGAGCGTCGTACCGGACAGCAGGACCGCGAGCGCACGTCCCTTCCGATCTGGTGCGACGAGGCTGGTCGCGGTGCTGAGCGCGACGGCCAGGAACCCGGCGTTGGCGACCGCCGCCACCACCCGGGTCGCGAACAGCACGGAGAAGGTCGGGGTGAGGGCTGCGACGACGTGGCAGGCGGCGAAGAGGGCCAGACAGCCGAGGAGAGCCGCGCGGGCCGGCCACCGACGCGCGAAGGCGGCCATGACGGGTGCGCCGAGGATCATCCCGACCGCGAACGCGGACGTGAGCAGACCGGCGGTCCCGACCGAGACGTCGAGGCCGGCGGCGATGGCCGGCACGAGACCGGCGAGCATGAATTCCGAGGTGCCCATGGCGAAGACCGCCAGGGCGAGCAGATAGAGCGCGAGAGGCATGTGGATACTCCGAGGCAGAAAACGGACGGAAGGCGTCTCGTCACCACGGCCAGCACCCGGGATGGCCGAACGACCGCCCGCGCGAAACGCGCCGGGGCGGAGGAGCTAGAACCTCAGTGGTTCAGGGGGCTGACGGCGTGACCGAAAGCCCCCACAGTGCTTGCCTCAGGGCTCGACATGGCCTGAAGGCTACCGCAGGGCCCTGCCGGCGTACGCCACCTGGCGGTCGACGGCCTGCCCGCGCTTCCACACCCGGAAGCTGTCCTCGCTGTTGCCGCGGCGCCAGTAGCCGGAGATCGACAGGTCACCTCGGGGCATCCCTCGCTCACGCAGCAGGTAGGGACGGATCCGCTGCATCGTGACCTCTGCCTCGCCATGCACGAAGGCGTGCACGCGGCCGAGCAGCCAGGGCAGCTCGCGCACGACGCTCTCCAGGGGCGGGTCGACGGTGGCGTCCACCCAGCGCACCTCGACCCCGGCCGGCGCCTCGACCTGCTGGCGGTGCTCCGCGGAGGGCACCTCGATCACGGCGTAACCGACCGCGTCGGCCGGCAGCGCCGCCAGCGCCGCCCGGATCGCGGGCAGCCCCGACTCGTCGCCCACGAGGAGATGCCAGTCGGCAGCCGGGTCCGGGGCGTACGTCCCTCCCGGCCCTCGCACGGTCAGCACGTCTCCAGGAGCCGCGGTCGCGGCCCAGCGGCCGGCGACACCTTCGTCACCGTGGTGCACGAAATCGACGGCCAGGGTGCCCTCGGCGACCGAGGGGTCGAGCGCCGTGTAGGTGCGGCAGACGGTCGAGCCGTCACCGACGGGAATCTCCAGGCGCAGGAACCGATCGGTGCACACGCTGCCGTCGAACGCGGAGAGGTCCTCGGCGCGGAAATGGACGCGGATCATCCCAGGACTGAGCCGACGGGTGGCGGTGACCACGACCCGTGTCTCCGGCTTTGCCTCCGGCTTGACCGCGCGAAACATGAGGGGAGCCTAACCTAATTTCTGAGAAATGCAGATGGTGGCCCGCCGACTGCCCTAGAGTTGCGCCGTGCTCTACTCCGCCGGGTTCGAGTTCGAGTATGCCCTGGTGACGGAGTCACCCGACGTAGGAGCGGGCGCGATTCGCGACGTGGGCACATTCCATGACTTCGAAGACCTCGACTTCGACGCCCTCCACAGCGCTCTCGCCGACGGCTCCGGCACCACTGACGACGGTCTCGTCCGCGGCGACCTCGGCATCAAGAGCGGCTACTGGTACCTCGAGGGCGACGAGCGGTTCGACCCCGAGGGCACCTTCACCACGATGCTGGTCAAGGGGGTGGAGATCCGCACCCCGATCTGCCCGAGCATCACCGAGGCCGCCGAGCGGCTCGTCGACCTGCAGAGCGACATCGCCAAGCGTCTCGAGCCGCTCGGCCTGCACCTGGCCATCGTCGGCTTCAACCCGGTCCGCGAGGCGTACGTCCTCGACCCGCCGCTCAACGAGTGGGAGCAGCGGATGCGGGCCGAGCACCGGGAGTACGACCACGCCGAGGTCTCCAACCTGAGCTACGGCCCCGACATCAACCTGTCCTTCCCCGGGCTCTCCGCGGCGCAGGTCGTCGAGGTGACGCGTCGGCTGACCTACTACAGCCCCTTCATGGTGCCGTTCAGCTTCAGCTCACCCTTCCACGCCGGCCGGCAGTGGCAGGGCCCCAGCAAGCGGACCTACGAGCGCACCTGGCGCCGGGTGGCGGCGCGCTGCTTCGTCGATCCGCCCGCCGGCACCGAGCCCACGATGGTCCACCGACCACGGATCGCTCGCGAGGAGGGACGCATCGAGTTCAAGGCCTTCGACTCCTTCCTCACCCGCGATCTGCTGCTCGCCGGGGCGGCGCTGACGCTCGGCGTGTGCCTCGCCGACGACCTTCCCGGGCTCGCCGACAAGCCCAGTCGCGACCTCCACCAGCGGGCCGCGACCGCCGCGTTCGCCGACCCCGAGATCGCTGCCGGCGCCCGCCAGGTGCTCGCGGCGGCCCGCCGGGCGCTCTCCGAACGTGCTGGCCTGCGGCACGAAGTCGGCCACCTCGATGGTCTGGACCAGTTGCTGAGCGAGGGACGCACTCCAGCCGATAGCCTTCTGGACGCATATTCGCGCACCGGCCTGATGTACCACCCGGAAGGACTTCGTTGACTGATCTCCCCGCCGACCTGCCCGCTGACCGACTCGTGACACTGCCTGCGGAGGCCGACGTGGCGATCTGCGGAGCAGGCCCGATCGGCGCAGCGACGGCCACGTTCCTGGCGCGGCCCGGCCTGCGTGTGGTGCTGATCGACCACGATCCCACCGACGACCCCGGTCATGTCGCGACCTATCGCTATTCGGGAGGCAGCATCCGGTGGACGTGGCCGGACCCGGTCAAGCGCGAGATGACGACCCAGACCGAGCAGTTCATCCGTGGTGCCGCGGACGGCGCCGAGCTGGGGATGATCGAGAACACCTACCACCTGCTGCACACCGGTGAGCACATCCCCGCGCTCAACGTCTCCGCGACCGGGCTCGTCGGGATGCTCCGCGACCAGGCGCTCGAGGCGGGAGCGACATTCGTTGAGGCGCTCGTCAGCGGCGTACGCCCTGACGGCAACGGCCACCTGGTCGAGACCTCCCGCGGCACCATCCGCGCCGCCCGCGTCCTCGGCGCGTTGGGCGCGGCGAACGCGTCGGTGTTCCCGCAGGCCAGTGCGGAGCCCGAGAAGCGCCAGCTGTTCGTGCTCGACCTCCCGGTTCCGCCCGAACGCGAGCTGCTGCCCCACACGATCGTGCCGATCGGCGACGGGTTCGGCTATGTCTTCGTGAAGCTCATCGACGGGCAGCTGAGAGTGCTCGTCGGCCAGGAGGACATCGTCGAGGACGAGGACACCTCGGGCCCCGTCGACCACTGGAAGGAGATCCTCGACAGTGGTCTCGCCGCGACTCTGCCCTGGCTCCGCGACGCCCGCGTCGACGACATCCTCTGGGGCGTCGACACCGCGCAGAAGACGCTGGTGGTCGACGAGCCCAGCCCGGGCGTCCTCGTCGCCAACTGCGGCAGCGCCATCCGCTCGGCGGCCTGGCTGGGACGTACGCTCGCCGAGCGGCTCGGTTCCGGCTGATCGCCGGCCGCGGCCGAGGTGAATCCTTTTACGGGCCGGACCACTCCAATCTGCGACAGCCCGCGCCGCGGGCAGGACAGAGAGGAACACCCGTGATCGACGTAGGAAGCACGATCGAGAACACCTCGGTGCAGCTGAGCGACGGCACGACGGCCACGCTTCTCGGTGAAGGCCACCGGGGCACGCTGATCTACTTCATGCGCACCACGACCTGCATGATGTGCAACGCCCACGTACGCACGCTCACCTCGCACGCACAGGACTTCCGCGGCCGAGGCGTCCGCGTCCTGGTCGCCGTCCCGGAGGACGTGACCGCAGCCCAGGCATGGGCGGAGCGGCGGCAGGTCCCGTTCCCCGTCGTCCCCGGCCTCCACGGTGAGCTCGGCCTCGCCCGCCGCCTGCTCGGCTCGATGATGCAGTCCGGCACCGTCATCGCGGACGCCACCGGCCGGATCACCTACGCCGACATCGTCACCATGCCCACCGGCGGATACCGTCACCGCGATGTCCTCGCGGCGCTCGACGCCCTGCCCCAACACGCGGGGTGACCGTGGCGAACCAGCAGACTGGCATGGGCCGCTCGTGGCCGGACGGGGCCGTCGTGCGGTCGGCGCAGGCCGGCGACGTGGCCGCGATCTCGGTGCTCGTCGAGGGCGCCCACCCGCACGTGCGGCGGTTCGCCGCGTCGCTGTGCCTGAGCGAGCAAGACGCGGAGGATGCGACGCAGGAGGCGCTGGTCATCCTCTACCGCAAGATCGGGACGCTACGAGCGACCGGGGCGTTGGCGTCGTGGATGTTCACCATCGTGCGCAACGAGTGCGTACGCCGCTGGAGCATCAGCAGGAGGCACGTCCTCGCCGAGGTGACCGATCTGCCCCTTCGACCGAGCTCGTCGGCGGAGGAGGACGCGCTGGCAGGGATCGAGGCTCGCCTCGTCGCCGCGGCCATCGCGGAGCTTCCGCCCGGCCAACGGCAGGTGCTGCTGCTGCGCGACGTACACGGCTACAGCGGCAGAGCGGTCGCCAAGCACCTGGGCCTGAGCGTGCCCGCGATGAAGTCACGCCTGCATCGCGCCCGGGCAGCGCTCCGGGCCGGCCTCGAAGACGCGGCCTAGGCGTCCAGCTCGGCCCGGGTCGGCGGGTTGGCACCGGCGCGCGAGACGGTGACGGCCGCCGCCCGGACGCCGTGCGCGAGCACCTCACGGCGGTCGCGGTCGAAGTCGTCCCAGAGCGCGTCGACGAGGCCGGCGGAGAAGGTGTCGCCGGCACCGATCGTGTCCACGACGGTCACCTTCCGGGCCTCGACGTCGATCCGCTCGGACGCGGTGATCCAGCTGGCACCGTCGCCGCCGCGGGTCACCGCGACCGCACCGGCACCGAGCTCGAGCAGCCGGGCGGCCGCCTTGTCCAGACCGATCCCGGGGTAGAGCGTCTCCAGGTCCTCGTCGCTGGCCTTGACGACATCGGCGTACGCCGCCGCCCGCTCGATGCGCGAGACGATCTCCTGGCCGGTTCCGGTCAGGGTGGGCCGCATGTTGATGTCGTAGAGGACGCGCACGGAGTCCGGGAGCCCGTCGAGCAGCGCGAAGACCGTCTCGGCACCGGGCGAGAGCACCGGCGCGAGCGAGCCGATGTGCACGAACCGCGGCGTCCCCACCGCGACCTCGCCGAGCTTCCACTCCAGGTCGAAGACGTACGTCGCCGACCCGTCGGCCGTGATGGTGGCCTGCGCCGTCGAGGTGCGGGCCAGCACGTGCGGGTCGCAGGCCATCTCGACCCCGGCGCCGGCCAGGTGGGCGGCCAGGGCCTGCCCGCGGGCGTCGTCGGCGTAGGAGGCCGCGTAGCGGACCGGACGGCCGAGCCGGCCCAGCGCGACCGCGACGTTGGCACCGCTGCCGCCCGGGTGGTCCTGGGTCACACCGTCGGACGTGGTGACCACGTCGACCAGCGCTTCACCTACCACCAAAACGTCCGCAGCGGCATTGTCACGATCCAGGCTGGTCACGGCGGCAGACTAGCAACTCGGCGTACGCATGAATTTTCCGGGGTTGACCAGCAGAAACCGCCTACTGTCCAGTAACCCACCGCGGGTGCGTGACCGCTCTCGACCGCGTGCGACCATTGAGGATGTGACCGAAGAATCCACCGAGACGACTGGTGGTCCGCAGGGCCCGACCCCCGCCCAGCCGACCGTAATCCACGAGGGTCTACCGACCCAGCTTCCGGACATCGATCCCGAGGAGACCAGTGAGTGGCTCGGCTCGTTCGATGCCATGCTCGAGTCGAGCGGGCGCGAGCGGGCCCGCTACGTCATGCTGCGTCTTCTGGAGCGCGCGCGCGAGCAGTCCGTCGGCGTGCCCGCCCTGCGAAGCACCGACTACATCAACACCATCCCCTCCGACCGCGAGCCGTGGTTCCCGGGCGATGAGGACATCGAGCGTCGCATCCGCGCCTTCATCCGCTGGAACGCCGCCGTCATGGTCTCCTCCGCCAACCGGAAGGGCCTCGAGGTGGGCGGACACATCGCCACCTACCAGTCCTCCGCGAGCCTCTACGAGGTCGGCTTCAACCACTTCTTCCGCGGCAAGGACCACCCCGGCGGTGGCGACCAGGTCTTCATCCAGGGCCACGCCTCCCCCGGCATCTACGCGCGTGCGTTCCTCGAGGGTCGGCTCACCGAGGAGCAGCTCTTCCGCTTCCGCCAGGAGGTGCAGCACGGCGTCGGCCAGGGCATCTCGTCCTACCCGCACCCGCGCCTGATGCCGGACTTCTGGGAGTTCCCGACGGTCTCCATGGGCCTGACCGGGATCAACTCGATCTACCAGGCGCGGTTCAACCGCTACCTGCAGAACCGCGGCATCAAGGACACCTCCGACCAGCGCGTGTGGGCCTTCCTCGGTGACGGCGAGATGGGTGAGCCCGAGTCCCTCGGCGCCATCCGCGTCGCCGCCCGCGAGGAGCTCGACAACCTGGTCTGGGTGGTCAACTGCAACCTGCAGCAGCTCGACGGCCCGGTGACCGGCAACGGCAAGGTCATCCAGGAGCTGGAGTCCAACTTCCGCGGCGCCGGCTGGAACGTCATCAAGGTCATCTGGGGCCGCGAGTGGGACCAGCTGCTCGCCAAGGACGTCGACGGCGTCCTGGTCAACAAGATGAACTCCACCCCCGACGGCCAGTTCCAGACCTACTCGGTCGAGACCGGTGCCTACGTCCGGGAGAACTTCTTCGGCTCCGACCCGCGCCTGCGCAAGATGGTCGAGCAGATGAGCGACGAGCAGATCCGCAAGCTTCCCCGCGGCGGCCACGACTACCGCAAGGTCTACGCCGCCTTCGACGCGGCCACCAAGACCGTCGGGCAGCCGACCGTGATCCTCGCCCACACCATCAAGGGCTGGACGATCGACGCTCTGGAGGGCAAGAACGCCACCCACCAGATGAAGAAGCTGACCATGGCGGACCTGAAGAAGTTCCGCGACCGTCTGCTCCTGCCGATCTCCGACAAGGAGCTCGAGGCGACCTACGAGCAGACCGGCGCCGCTCCGTTCTTCAACCCGGGTCCGGAGTCCGCCGAGATCGAATACATGATGGAGCGCCGCAAGCAGCTCGGCGGTCCGCTCCCCCAGCGCCGGGTCGAGTTCAAGCCGCTCACCCTGCCGGGAGACAAGGTCTACTCCGAGCTCAAGCAGGGCTCCGGCAAGAACAAGATCGCCTCCACGATGGCCACCGTCCGGCTCCTCAAGGACTGGATGCGTGACCCGGAGATCGGCAAGCGCATCGTCCCGATCGCGCCGGACGAATACCGCACCTTCGGCATGGACGCGATGTTCCCGAGCGCCAAGGTCTACAACCCGGGCGGTCAGCAGTACGAGAGCGTCGACCGCAAGTTGTTGCTCTCCTACAAGGAGTCCGCGCAGGGCCAGCTGCTCCACGAGGGCATCTCCGAGGCGGGGGCGCTCGCTTCGGCGACCGCTGCCGGCACGGCGTACGCCACCCACGGCGAGCCGATGATCCCGTTCTACATCTTCTACTCGATGTTCGGGTTCCAGCGCACCGGCGACTCGATCTGGGCCATGGCCGACATGATGGGCCGCGGCTTCCTGATCGGCGCCACCGCCGGCCGCACCACGCTGACCGGTGAGGGTCTCCAGCACGCCGACGGCCACTCCCCGCTGCTCGCGGCGACCAACCCGGCGGTCGTGCACTACGACCCCGCGTTCGCCTACGAGGTCTCCCACATCATGCAGAGCGGCCTCGAGCGGATGTACGGCACCTCCGAGGAGCACCCGCACGGCGAGAACGTCATCTTCTACCTGACCGTCTACAACGAGCCGGTCAGCCAGCCCAAGGAACCCGAGGGCGTCGACGTCGAGGGCATCCTGAAGGGGATCCACCAGGTCTCGACCGCCGAGGGCGACGGCCCGAAGGTCCGCCTGCTGGCCTCCGGCGTAGGTTTCCCGTGGGTCGAGGAGGCCGCCCGCATCCTCGAGGAGGACTGGGGCGTGAAGGCCGACACCTGGTCGGTCACCTCGTGGAACGAGCTCGCCCGCGACGCCATCGACGCCGAGCAGTGGAGCCTCAACCACCCGGGCGAGACCCCGCGCACGCCGTACGTCACCGAGAAGCTCTCGGCGTCCAACGGCCCCGTCATCGCGGTCTCCGACTACATGCGGGCCGTCCCGCTGCAGATCGCCCGCTGGGTGCCGGACGACTACCGCGTCCTCGGCGCCGACGGGTTCGGCTTCGCCGACACCCGCCCGGCCGCGCGTCGCTTCTTCCAGATCGACGCCCAGTCCGTCGTCGTCCAGGCCCTCCAGGCCCTGGCCGAGGCCGGCGAGATCGATGCCGCGCTGGTGAAGAAGGCCTTCGACGCCTACCGCATCGACGACCCGACCGCCACGAAGGGCATCATGCAGGAGGGCGGCGACGCCTGACCCTCGTGGCGCCGAGTCGGCGCATCTGACCCCGTGTCTGGCGAAGCGAAGCGAGCCAGAGGCTGTCTCTT
>NZ_JBHVKJ010000060.1:0-31566 GCF_042798275.1 Nocardioides sp. NPDC057767
GTCTGTGCCTGTTTGCCTGCGACGAAGTCGCAGGCTCACAACGCGAAGAGATCGAGCGAGCGCAGCGGGTGAGCTTGCGAACCCGCGAAGCGGGTCGAGATCCAGCCGCTGAGAGCAACAGCTGACGAAGGGCCCCGGAGCGACACGCTCCGGGGCCCTTTGCGTATCAGTTCGAGATCTGCGGGGCTGCGATCAGCGCGCAGGTGATCCGCGAGGTGCAGACCCGCTTGCCGCGCTCGTCGGTGATCACGATCTCGTACGCCGCGGAGTTGCGCCCCAGATGGATCGCCGTCGCGGTGCCGGTGACGAGGCCGGAGGTCGCCGAGCGGTGGTGGGTGGCATTGATGTCCACGCCGACCGCGATCTTGCTCAGCGAGTGGCCGTGAATGCCGGACCCGATCGAGCCGAGGGTCTCGGCCAGGACGACCGAGGCGCCGCCGTGGAGCAGACCGTAGGGCTGGGTGTTGCCGTCGACCGGCATCGTGCCGACGACCTTCTCTGCGGAGATCTCGATGATCTCGACGCCCATCTTCTCGTTGAGTGCGCCCGCGCCCTGGGGGAGCGATCCCACGAACTTCGCGATCTCGGTGGGGTCGGTGGTGTGGAGTGCATCGGCCATGGATGCATGTTCGCACGCGGCGGTTGAGCCTGTAGTCGGTGGTCCTGGATAGAGTCGGACCGTGGCTGATGTGACGCGTGACCGACTGCTCCTTCTCGATGGGCACTCGCTGGCCTACCGGGCCTTCTTCGCCCTGCCGGTGGAGAACTTCTCGACCGTCACGGGGCAGAACACCAATGCCGTCTACGGCTTCACATCGATGCTGGTCAACGTGCTGCGCGACGAGACCCCGACCCACGTCGCGGTCGCTTTCGACCTGTCGCGGCAGACGTTCCGGCTGGAGGAATACTCCGAATACAAGGCCAAGCGCAACAAGACTCCCGACGAGTTCAAGTCCCAGCTGCCGCTGATCCAGCGGCTGCTCGACGTGCTGCACATCCGCCACCTGTCGGTGGCCGGCTACGAGGCCGACGACATCATCGCGACCCTGGTGACCCAGGGGCTCGAGGCCGGGATGGAGGTGCTGATCCTGACCGGCGACCGCGACTCGCTGCAGCTGGTGACGGAGTCCTCCACCGTGCTCTACCCGATGCGAGGCGTCTCCGACCTGGCGCGGATGACGCCGGAGGCGGTCGAGTCGAAATACGGTGTGCCGCCGCACCGCTATCCCGAGCTGGCCGCGCTGGTGGGGGAGGACTCCGACAATCTGCCCGGCATCCCGGGCGTCGGCCCGAAGACCGCCGCGAAGTGGATCAACACCTACGACGGCCTCGACAACGTGATCACCCACGCCGACCAGATCAAGGGCAAGGCCGGCGACAACCTGCGCGCCCACCTCGGCGACGTGATGCGCAACCGGCGGCTCAACGCGCTGGTGCGAGACCTGCCGCTCGAGGTCGGCCCGACCGATCTCGGCCGGGTCGAGTGGGACCGGGCGGCCGCGCTGGAGCTCCTCGACGAGCTCGAGTTCCGCGGCGAGATCCGCACCCGGATCACCGACGTCCTCGCGCCCGAGGACGACGTCCCGGTCGACGAGAGCGGGTTCGCGCTGGTGGGCGAGACGCTGGCTCCCGGCGCCGTCGGGGCATTCCTGGACGAGCTCGGGACCACGCCCGTCGGTCTGCACGTGCGCGGAGCCTGGGGCTCCGGCACCGGCCGCGTGGACGGGTTCGGCTTCGCGACGCAGGAGCGCGCTGCGTACGCGGGGGTGGAGGGGTTCACCCCCGAGGACGAAACGGCGTTGGCCGGCTGGCTCGCGGACGCCGACAAGCCCAAGATCATGCACGACGCCAAGGGGCCCGAGCTGGCGATCGACGCCCACGGCTGGTCGCTGCGCGGGCTGGTGACCGACACCGCGCTGTCGGCCTACATCGTGGCTCCCGACCAGCGCTCCTACGACCTCGCCGACCTGACGCTGCGCTACCTCAAGCGTGAGCTCAAGCAGGAGGACGACGGTGGCCAGGAGTCGCTCTTCGGTGACGACGAGGTCGGCGGCGATGGCGTCGCGAGAACCTCGATGCTCTACGCCCGGGCCGTGATCGACCTGGCCGCCGAGCTCGACTCCGCGGTCGAGGCCGCCGGCGGGCACCGGCTGCTCTCCGAGGTGGAGCTTCCGCTGCTGCACCTGCTGGCGAGGATGGAGAAGACCGGCATCGCGGTCGACACCGAGCATCTCGACGCGCTGGAGCGCCACTTCGCCGGCCAGATGAAGCAAGCGGCCGACGAGGCCTACGGCGTGATCGGCAAGGAGATCAACCTCGGCTCGCCCAAGCAGCTGCAGGTGGTGCTCTTCGACGAGCTCGACATGCCGAAGACGAAGCGCACCAAGACTGGTTGGACAACCGACGCCGACGCCCTCCAGCAGCTCTACGTGAAGACCGAGCACCCGTTCCTGCTCGCGCTGCTGCGCCACCGCGACGTCACCCGGCTGCGGGTGACGATCGAGGGCCTGCTGAAGACCGTGCAGGACGACGGCCGGATCCACACCACCTTCAACCAGACCATCGCGGCCACCGGCCGGCTCTCCTCGACCGAGCCCAATCTGCAGAACATCCCGGTACGCACCGAGGAGGGCCGCGGCATCCGCAAGGGCTTCGTCGTCGGTGACGGGTTCGAGTCGCTGATGACCGCCGACTACAGCCAGATCGAGATGCGGATCATGGCTCACCTGTCCGAGGACGAGCTGCTCATCGAGGCATTCCGGTCCGGGCGCGACTTCCACTCGATCACCGCGGCCCGGGTCTTCGGCGTCGATCCCGACGCGGTCTCGGTGGAGCAGCGGGCCAAGATCAAGGCGATGAACTACGGGCTCGCCTACGGCCTGTCCGCCTTCGGTCTCTCCCAGCAGCTCGGCATCGAGCCGAGCGAGGCACGGGGGCTGATGGAGGAATACTTCGAGACCTTCGGCGGCATCCGCGACTACCTGCGCAGCCTGGTCGACGAGGCCCGGCGCACCGGCTACACCGAGACCATCATGGGACGTCGCCGCTACCTGCCCGACCTGCTCTCCGACAACCGCCAACGCCGCGAGACCGCCGAGCGGATGGCGCTCAACGCCCCCATCCAGGGCTCCGCCGCCGACCTGATCAAGGTCGCCATGCTGCGCGTCCAGGCCGCCATCGACGAGGCCGGCCTCTCCTCCCGGATGCTCCTCCAGGTCCACGACGAGCTCGTCTTCGAGGTCGCGCCCGGCGAGCGGGAGCCGCTGGAAGCGCTCGTGCGCGCCCAGATGGGCTCCGCCGCCGACCTCAACGTCCCCCTCGACGTCTCCGTCGGCACCGGTCTCTCCTGGCACGAAGCCGCCCACTGATAGCCGAGGCCTCAGCGGGGTCAGTCGGTGGGGGCGGCGGTGGTGATGTCGTTCTCGCCGGCCCAGGCGCCGAGGTCGCGCTTGTCGATGGCGGCGGCCATGAGGTCGGGGAAGAGGTCGGGGGTGCAGGCGAAGGCGGGGATGCCTAGTTCGGCGAGCGCGGCGGCGTGGTCGGCGTCGTAGCTGGGGGCGCCGGAGTCGCTGAGGGCGAGGAGGGCGACCATGGTGGCGCCGGAGTCGGTGATCTCGCGGGAGCGACGCAGCATCTCCTCGCGGATACCGCCCTCGTAGAGGTCGCTGATCAGGACAAGCACCGTCTCCTCGGGCTGCTCGATGAGGCTCTGGCAGTAGGCGAGGGCGCGGTTGATGTCGGTGCCGCCGCCGAGCTGTACGCCGAAGAGGACGTCGACAGGGTCGTCGAGATCCTCGGTCAGGTCGATGATCTCGGTGTCGAAGGCGACCAGCTTGGTCTCGACCGAGCGGAGTGAGGCGAGCACGGCCCCGAAGACGCTGGAGTAGACGACCGACTCGGCCATCGAGCCGGACTGGTCGATGCACAAGATGATGCGGCGCTGGGTCTGCTGCGCCTTGCGGGCGTGGCCGACGAGACGCTCGGGTACGACCGTGCGGTGCTCGGGGAGGTAGTGCTTGAGGTTGGCGGCGATCGTACGTCCCCAGTCGATGTCCGCGGGCCGCGGGCGACGCGTGCGCGCGGCCCGGTTGAGCGCACCGGTGACCGCCTGCACCGTCTGGGAGCGCAGCCGGGCCTCGAGCTCGTCGGTGACGGTGCGTACGACGGCTCGGGCCGACTCGCGGCTGTGCTCGGGGATCACCCGGCCGAGGCCGATCAAGGTGGAGACGAGGTGGATGTCAGGCTGGACCGCGTCGAGCATCTCGGGCTCGGTGAGGAGCTGGTGGAGGCCGAGGCGGTCCATCGCGTCTTCCTGCATCACCTTCACGACCGAGGTGGGGAAGTAGGTGCGGATGTCGCCGAGCCACCGCGCGACCCGAGGAGCGGACCCGCCGAGCCCCGCGCTGCGGCCCTTCGGCTGCTCGCCGTAGAGCTGCTCGAGGGCTTCGTCGCGGGCACGGTCCTCGGCGTTCAATGACGTGGGTCCGCTGGCCCCGGAGCCCAGCGCCTCCTCGGCGTCTCCGCCGAGCACCAGGCGCCAGCGGGTGAGGCGGTCGCGTTCGGGGGTCATGCGGGCTCCAGCTGCAGCAGGTCGGCGACCCGTGCGGCCGCAGGCAGCGCGAGGTCGAGATCGAGAGTGGCGGTGTGCTGGAGGTCGGTGGCGGCGTCGAGGTTGCGTACGCGGCCACCGATCTGGCGGCGTTCGGGAGACTGGAAGCGGGAGAAGGTGCGGCGCAGCAGCGGCAGCAGGTCCTCGAAGGTCGCCTCATCGACGCTCGCGACCCACTCGTCGAGCAGCCGGAGCAGCTCGACCTCGTGGAGCAGGAGCAGCGCCTCGCCCTCCAGCAGTCCGTCCACCCAGGCCGCGGCGTGCTCGGGAGAGGTGCCGCGGGAGAGCTGGCGGCTGAGCCGCGCGGAGACGGTCTCGATATCCACGTGCTCGGAGTCGAGGAGGATGCGGTTGACCCGGCCGGCGACCAGCCCGTGCACCTGGTCGTCGGCGGCGAGCGCGACGAGCGCCTGCGCCCAGGTCATCACCCACGCCGGAGCCGAGGATCCGGCCGGCGCCTCGCCGACCAGCGACACCCCGCGGTGGGCGGCGTCGAGCGCGCCCTTCAAGGCCGCGGCCGCGTCGTCGTCCAGCGCGGTGCAGGCGGCCCGCAGCCCGGCGGCGGCACGGAGCACCACGGTGTGGAGCACTCCGGCGACCACAGCGGTGTCGGACCCGCGTACGTCCCCGTACCGCTGGGTCCGCGCCAGCGGCTCGATCGCCCGGAGCAGGGAGAGGGTGTCGTGCTGGTGCGCGGTGCGTTCGGCGAGAGCCGTGATCGCGGCCTCGAGCCCGGCCGGGAGCTCGGCGACCAGCGCCTGGTCGATGAGCTCGGCGAGCGTGCCGAGGTCCTCGGCCTTCGCCGCCCGCTCGGCCACGAGCCCCTCGGCGGCGGCGACCACGGTGGTGCCGTAGAGGCCGGCCTCGACCAGGCGCACGGCGAACTCCGGCTGCCACTCCAGCGTCCAGGCCTCCTTGAAGGTGCCCTTGGTGCCGCCGCGGTCGGCCTCGGTGGCCCAGTCGATGCCGAGCAGACGCAGCCGATGGAGCAGCAGCGACCGCTCGCGCTGGGCCTCGCGGCGCAGGTCGAGCACCACGGTGGTCTCGGCTGCGGACGGCTTGAGACGGAGCCGCTTCTGCTGGCGGGCGAGATCCTGGGCGAGCGGCACCAACGGCGCCGACTCCGGCACCTGGCCGAGCTCCTCGCCGACCACGAGCGTGCGCTCGACCAGCGCCAGCGGCAGTCGCGAACCCTCGCACAGCACGGCGACGGTGGCGTCCTCGAGCTCCTCGAGGCCGGCCGAGGGGCGGCCGCGGACGGCGGCGAGCGCCTCGGCGAGGCGTACGGCCTCCACGACCGTCGCGGGCGCCGCGGCGAGTCCCTCGGAACGGAGCACGCGGGCGACCCGGGTGAGCCAGCCCGGCACGACGTCGGCCGGGGTGCCGGCGTGCCAGTGGGCGTAGAGGTGCTGGTACCAGCCGGGGGAGGTGACGCCGGCGCCGTAGCCGGACTCGGCGGCCAGCCGGCCGGCGGTCCAGGGCGCCCACGTCGCGGTCACCTTGATCTTCGGCAGGCCCTTGAGCAGGGCGTTGTCGTCGGCGACCTTCGGCCAGGCCGACGGGTGCAGGACCGGGGCGTGATAGGCGCCGCAGACCATCGCCACCCGCTCGCGTCCCTCGCGCCTGGCGGCGCGCAGGACCTTGCGCATGTAGGCCTCGCGGCGAACATCACCCGGCGAGGCCTGATCCTCGGCACGGATCTCGGCCATCGCCTCGCGGATCGCGGTGAACCGGCTCAGCGAGGACTCGGCGCGATGCTCGACCGCGTCCTCCCAGAACCGCTCCGGATCGTCGTAGCCGGCCGCCCGGGCGAGCCGCGAGATCGGGTCGGAGCCCACCGGGCGAGGCTCGGGCACCTCGTCGGGTGCGTCCGCCGGGGCCAGGAAGTGCGTTGCCGGAAGATCGGCGAAGCGAACCTCGACGCCGTGCTCCAGCGCCCATCGCATGGCGACCCACTCGGGGGAGAAGAACGCGAACGGGTAGAACGCCGAGCGCCGCGGCTCCTCGACCGCGTAGACCAGCGCCGCGACCGGCGGGACCAGCTCCGGGTCCCCGGCCAGCCCGAGCAGCGAGTCGAGCTCGGGCGGCCCCTCGATCACGACCAGGTCGGGGGAGAGCTCCTCGAGCGCGGCCGCTACCGACCGGGCGGAGCCCGGCCCGTGGTGGCGTACGCCGAGAATCTCGAAGGCGCAGCTCCGGTCGGTCACACCAGCTCCCGGCAGGCGCGATAGAGATCCGCCCAGCTCGGACGGTCGCGGACCACGGTGTCGAGGTATTCCTGCCACACGATCCGGTCCTGCACCGGGTCCTTCACCACCGCGCCGACCAGCCCGGCCGCCACGTCGTCGGCCCGCACCACGCCGTCGCCGAAGTGGGCGGCCAGCGCCACCCCGTTGGTCATCACCGAGATCGCCTCGGCGGTCGAGAGGGTGGCGGAGGGTGACTTCACCGACGTACGGCCGTCGGCGGTGACGCCCGAGCGGAGCTCGCGGAAGATGGTGACCACGCGCTCGATCTCGGCCAGCTGGCTGAGGTCGGCGGGCAGAGCGAGCGAGGCACCGAGCTGCTCGACACGGCTGCGGACGATCGAGACCTCGTCGTCGAGGGTGTCCGGCAGCGGCAGCACGACCGTGTTGAAGCGGCGCTTGAGCGCGGAGGAGAGGTCGTTGACGCCCTTGTCGCGGTTGTTGGCGGTGGCGATCAGGTTGAACCCCTGCCGCGCCTGCACCTCGTCGTCGAGCTCGGGAACCGGCAGCGTCTTCTCCGAGAGGATCGAGATGAGACCGTCCTGGACGTCGGCGGGGATGCGGGTCAGCTCCTCGATGCGTACGAGGGCCCCGGTCTCCATCGCCCGCATCACCGGGCTCGGCACGAGTGCGTCCCGCGAGGGGCCTTCGGCGAGCAGGCGCGCGTAGTTCCAGCCGTAGCGCAGCGACTCCTCGGGGGTGCCGGCGGTGCCCTGGACGACCAGGGTCGAGTCGCCCGAGACCGCCGCCGCCAGGTGCTCGCCGACCCAGGTCTTGGCCGTGCCGGGCACGCCGAGCAGAAGGAGCGCGCGATCGGTGGCCAGGGAGGCGACCGCGATCTCCATGAGCCGGCGGGCGCCGACGTACTTCGCGCTGATCGTCGTGCCGTCGGGCAGCTCGCCGCCGAGGAGATAGGTGGTCACGGCCCAGGGGGAGAGCCGCCACCGGGGCGGTCGGGGGCGGCCGGTCTCGGCATCGTGGGCGGCCAGAGCGGTGAGCTCGGCGGCGTAGGCGTCCTCGGCGTGGGCGCGAAGAATGTCGGTCACTGGAAGGCCTCCGTGATGGCGTGGACGAGGGAGAGGTGCTGGATCAACTGGTTGCGCTGCCTGGCGAGCGAGTCGGGCAGCCGGTGCAGGTCGGGGACGATCGCGGGCGGCATCCGCGCGGCCAGGACGGCGACCGACCTGGCGAGCTCGCGCTCCCGGGCGGCGAGAAGATCGAGGATCGTACGGCTGAAGTCGAGGCTCCACGGACCCGGAACGGCGCCGAGGCGGGCCGAGATGGTCGTCCCGCCCGCGCCCGACCCCGCGCCGGTGACGAGCTGGCGCAGCACGAGCGCCTCCCGGTCGGCGCTCGGCACGATCTCGAGGAGCTCGACGCGGTGGACGTCGCCGAGCAGCACACGGGCCCAGACGGGGTCGCGGCGGGCGATGACGGCGCTGATGATGCCTGCGCGGGCGTCGGCGTCGGTGATCATCGCCCAGGTCTCATCGGGGTCGCGGCCGGTGGCGTCGGTCCAGACCTCGAGCGGGGCACCTGCGGCGAGCTGCCTCAGCCAGTGGCCGCCCTGGGACCGGCCCTTCGGTGCCTTGTCGAGACCGTCGCGCACCGCTGCGGCATCGGCTTCGGAGGGCAGCTCGACCTGGACCGTCTTGCGCACGATCCCGGTGACGGTGACGAGTGGGCGCAGCAGAGCGCCGAGCCGTTGCCCGCGCGCCGAGCCGGGCAGGGCGTCGAGGAGCTGCCGAGCCGAGAGCCGTACGTCGGCACCCCGGTCATCGAGCGCGCGCTCCAGGAACGGCTCGTCCTCGAGGCTCAGACCGGTCCGGAACGTCTTGATCAACGCAGCCCGGTCGGCCGCCTTCTCGGTGGCCCAGACCGACTCGAGCCGTTCCCGGGCGGCAGCGGGGTCGTCGGCACGCAGCCTCGTCAGCATCTCGGCACGAGCAGCGGTCGGCTCCCGCGCCCAGGCGGCGTTATCGAGCGACTCCTCGCCCGCACCGGCGGCGGCCCGTGCCGAGGCGATCATCGGCCGCCACCGGCGCCGGTTGGCGACCAGCCAAGCCCCGCGGGCATCGGCCGCGGTCAGCGCGTCCCGGTGCAGCTCCGGCCGCGGCAGCGCCTGGTCGAGCAGCCGGGGGAGCAGCCGCGACGGCACCCGGTATCCGGCCGCGTTCGCACAGGCCAGCCAATGAGCGAGGAGGTCGCCCCGCAGGTCGGCGCCGCCCGGGGTCTGGTTGAGCACCAGCTCCAGCAGCTGTACGCCACCAGCCGGTGCCACCGGAAGCCGGTCGGCCGGGGCCGCCGCCGGTGCGGACCCGGTGCGCAGCGGCCGCCCCGAGCGCACCATCGCTCCGCCGACGGCCGCGGCGTCCAGCAGCGCCGTCTGTGCCGAGGCGTCGCGTCGGCGCGGCACCGGCACCGTCTCCGGCGCCGGGGGCACCCCGCGCCGGGCCGTGCCCAGCACCGCGGCCGCCGCGACCGCGTCCCACCACTCCTCGGTCGTGCTCACAGCGCCACCAGCTCTCCGTCGTCCTCATTCAAGACCGTCAGTGCCCGCAACCCGTCGTCCTGGATCTCTCCGAACGTGGTCACCGGATGGCCCCCGGTCAGCGCGAGCAGCCGCCACCACGTCCCCGGATCGCCGAGCAACGGCACCTGGTGACCGGCATCGTCGACCACGACGGGTGGCTCGTCGGCCTCCGGCGCCGACACGGCGACGCGGACCACGACCGGAGCCCGGTCGGCCCACGGGTTGCCGGCCCGGAGCGCCGCGAGCGCGGCCCGCGCGCCGGCGAGATCGGTCGCGGCCCCCAGGTCGGAGGTGGCCGGAAGGGCCGCCGGCTCGGAGGCCAGCACCACTCGGCGCGGCGCATGACCGGGATAGAAGCCCACCGACGCCTCCAGCCGGGCCCCGGCGAGCCGGGCGATCGGGAGCGGGTTGCCGCCCGCGGCGAAGTCGAGAAGGAGCACGGTCTCACCCGAGTCCGAGCGCAGCCAGGTCCGCTGCTCGATCAGGTTGCCGCGCTCGTCGCGATGAGCCCCGAGCACGGTCCACACGTCCGCGTGCACGCCGGCCTCCAGGACCTGGGCGGTCGGTGTCGCCCAGCCGATCACGGCCCGCAGGTCGCCCTGGGTGTCGGCGTCCAGCGCGTCCCAGGAGCGCCAGGTCTGCGCGGCGGTCCACCATCGGCCCACCTCGATCAGCAGATGCTCGGCCCAGTCCTCGCGCCGGTTGATCGCTGCCGCCATCTCCCGGATCCGCTCGCCGAGCGCGGGCAGCTGGGCGTCGACCAGCCGGGACGCGGCCGCGTCCCACCAGGTCCACGGCTGCGCCTTCACGGTGGCCAGCCCGCTCCGTACCAGGTCCTCCAGCCATAGCACCAGGTCCTCGACGCCGCCGTCCATCAGTGCGCGGCGCTCCGCCGCCCGCCGCGCCTGGGCGGCCTTGTCCACCGGCTTGGCCGGTGCCGAGGCGCGCTCAGCGGCGCCCGCGGCACGGCCCGCGCGCTGCGAGGCCCACTCCGAGGCGTACGCCTCCGGCTCGTCGACCTCGCCCACCTGCGCCCCGGTCCACAGCAACAGCAGCGCGATGGCGTGCTTGCACGGGAACTTCCGCGACGGGCACGAGCACTTGTAGGCGGGGCCGGTCAAGTCGACGCTCACCTGGTAGGGGTTCTTGCCCGAGCCCTGGCACTTCCCCCACACGAGCACGTCGGTGGCACCCGTCTCCGACCAGGGTCCGGGCGTGGCGAGCTTGCGGGCGGCGTTGAGCGACCCGGTGTCGGGAGCCGCTTTCTCCACGGCGTCGATTGACCAGCGAGGCATGATGCGCACATCTAAGCCTGCCCCGCCGACAGTTTGGGAAAATCGCAGATCAGTCGCGGTGAGCCGGCCGGCTGAGCCGCCAGAAGGTGGCCGCCAGCAGCACGGCCACGAGGGTGGCGTCGATGCCGAGGACCGCCCAGACCAGGCCCTCCGCGGTGGTCTGCACGGCACCCAGCCCGAGGACGGCGACGACGGCGATCCAGAGGAGGTACGCCGAGAGCCGGCTGCGCCGGGCCAGCACGGAGTAGACGAGCAGCTGGAGCACGGACAGCACCGTGCCGAGGATCGCGAAGACCCAGAGCAGTCCCTCGATCTCGGCGTAGTCGGGGCCGCCGATGAAGATCATCGCCAGCCAGGACAGCAGCCACGACCCGGCGGTCGCGCACGCGCCGAGCCCGGCGACGAGCGCCAGGGACTTGAGCAGCGCGGAGCGACGGCTCGCCTCGGCCGACATCGACGGGAAGGCGATGATCACCACGAACTGAGGCAGGAACAGCACCGCCTTGGTGAGGATCAGGCCGCCCGCGTACAGGCCGGAAACGTGGTCGGAGAGCACGTTGCGAGCGATCAGGATGTCGGCGTTGGAGAGCGCGAAGAAGCCCAGCAGCGCGAAGGACCCGTGCAGCATCTCCACGACGACCGGCTTGACCGGGCCAGGCTTCGCCTCCGCGGACGACGTACGCCGCCGCAGCACCCACCAGCCGACGATCGCCGGCGCGAACTGGGCCAGTGCGACACCGGCCATCGCGGCGCCCTCGGTCGGACGGATCCACATCGCCGCGGTGGCGACCACCACCCGGGGGATGCCGAGCGCCAGGTAGATCATCGCCAGGTCGAGCCAGCGGCGCTCGCCCTGCAGCACCCCGGCCTGGCCACCCATGATGGTCAGCGGCACGGCGCACACCGCGACCAGCAGCGCGGGGTAGATCGAGTCCAGCCGAAGCATCCGCCACACCAGCGGCGAGGCGATGAGCATGACCGCACCGACGACGATGGCCGCCCGATAGGTCGCCCGCAGCACCGTCCGTTCGATGACGCGCTCCTGGCCGGGTGTCTCGGTCACCCGCCGCGACGCCGTCGCCTGCATGCCGAGCTGGACCACCCCGGCGACGAGGAGCAGCGACATCATCGAGGCGACGCCACCGTACTGTCCGGGGCCGAGGATCCGGGCGGCGATGATCTGGAAGCCGTAGGTCGCGACGTTGGTGACCATGATGCAGACGGCGAGGAAGCCGCTGCTGCGGACGAGCGCGGACAGCCGGCGCCGGCGGGCGCTGGTCGGGCTGGCTGTCATGGTGGGCACTTGGAAAGCCTAGGGTGCAGCAGGTCACATGCCGGCACCGGCATCCGCCCAGGACCGGAACTCGTTCGCCACAACTGACGTCTCGGCCTGCAGAAGTGACGTCTCGGCTTAGGGTGGCGGCGTGAGCGAGCGGGTGGTGCCTACGGTGTGGGCGGGCGTGCTCGCTCTGCTGATGCTGGGGCCGGCGCTCGGGCCGGGGTTCGTGCTCAGCTACGACATGGTGTGGGTGCCCGACCTCGCGCTGACCCGCGACGTGCTCGGCCTCGGCACGGGGCTGCCGCGGGCGGTGCCCTCGGACGCGGTGGTGGCGGTGCTGGACGAGGTCGTGCCGGGTCTCGTGCTGCAGAAGATCGTCCTGCTGGGGTCACTGGTGCTGGCCGGAGCCGGGGCCGCGGAGCTGGTGCGCGAGCGCTCGCTCGCCGCGCGGCTGGCGGTGGTGAGCCTGACCGTCTGGAGTCCGTACGTCGCCGAGCGGCTGTGGATCGGCCACTGGCCGATGCTGCTGGCCTACGCCGCCGTGCCCTGGCTGGTGATCGCCGGCCGCCGCCGGGCGGCGGGAGAGCCCGGTCCGGTGTGGCTGCTTCCCGTCCTTCTCGCCGGAAGCCTGAGCGCGAGCGCCGGCATCGTCTCGGGCGCCGTCCTGCTCGCCACCGGGTTGCGTCGCGGCCGGAGGCCGGTCCTGCTGCTGGCCACGGTGGCAGCTGTCAACGCGCCCTGGCTGGTCAGCGGCCTGACCCACACCTCCCAGGCCGCCTCGGCGACCGGGTTCGAGGTCTTCGCGCTGCGTGGCGACGCCCTCCCCGCGCCGTTGGCGGCACTGTCGCTGGGCGGGATCTGGAACACCTCCGTCGTCCCGGACAGCCGGGACGGCTGGCTCGCGTGGATCGCGCTGCTCGTGCTGATCGCCCTGGTGGCGGCCGGGTTCCGGAGGTGGTGGTCCACAGACGGGCAGCGGATACCGATCCTGGCGCTGTGGGGCTCGGGCATGGCCATCGCGATCGCCGGCTGGGCCGCTCCGGGGACGCTGGACACCCTCGCCCGGGACCTCCCGGGCCTCGCGCTGTTCCGCGACAGCGGCCGCACCCTCCCGTTGTGCCTGCCGCTGCTGGTCGTGACCGTCGCGGCCGGCGTCGACGCGCTGAGGGAGAGGCTCCGGGGGTCGGCCCCGAGATGGGCCGCGGCCGTGGTCGTCGCGCTCGTCCCGGTGGCCGTCCTGCCCGATGCCGCCTGGGGCCTGGCGGGTGGCCTCGGGACCGCCGACTACCCGCGGGAGTGGGGCCGGGCCCGCGCGGCGCTCGCCGAGGAGACGGCACCGGGTGACGTACTCGTCCTGCCGTGGACCGCCTATCGTGCGCCGTCGTGGAACGGGGGCCGGCCCGTGCTCGACCCGCTGCCGAGGATGCTGACCCGCACGAGCGTCGTGAACGGCGACCTGCTGATCGGGAGCACCGTGGTCCCGGGGGAGGACAGCCGCGCCGAGCAGGTCCAGGATGCGCTCGCGGAGCCGGATGCCGAGGAGCAGGCCGCCGACCTGCGACGGCTCGGGATCGGGTACGTCATCACCGACCGATCCGCGGGCGAGGCGCCGCAGATCACCGGCGAGGTGGTCCACGAGGGCGGTGGCCTGCTCGTGCAGCGGCTGCCCGGACGCGTTCCCCGGACGCCTGAGGGGACGACCGGTCCGGTGACCCGGGTGGCGGTGGTCGGCGGATGGGCGGCCTACGGCCTGGCCTGGCTCGGCGCCACAACGTCAACAGTTTTGCTACTGATCAGTATGGCTCGCCGGCCGGCTGCTAATGTTCGCGACTAGGAGAGGGAGGTCACATATCCATGGGCAACATCATTGCCATCGTCGCCAGCATTCTTGTCGGCGGCGGAGTCGCCGCAGCGACCATCGTCGGAGTCGTCACCAGCAGCACGGACAACACCGTCGAGAATCCTCCGAGCGTCTCTGAGTCGACGGTTCAGTACGGCACCAACGACTGAACCCGGACACACCCGAAAGGGGCCCGGCGGTTATCCGCCGGGCCCTTCTCCGTCTTCTCCGTCTCGATGGTCAGTCCGCGCCGACCACGTGCCCCTGCAGTGCCGAGGCGAGCACGGCGTTGAAGTTCAGCTGGCTCTGCTCCCAGGTGTGCTTGCGGGCGTGCCAGCGGGCGCCCTCGGCCAGCTCCTTGCGACGGATCTCGTCACCGAGCAGGTGGTCGAGCGCGGCCACGAACCCGGCCTGGTCCTCGACCAGCACCCCGGACTCGCCGTCGTCGATCGACTCCGTCGTCCCGCCGGCGTCGCGGAAGGCGACCGTCGGGGTGCCGTGCTGGGCGGCCTCGGTGACCACCAGGCCCCAGCCCTCCTTCAGCGAGGGCAGCGCCATCAGCCAGGACCGCTCGTAGACCGCCTCCTTGGTCTCCTCGTCGACATGCCCCAGCATCTCGACGAAGTCCCCGGCCCCCACCCGGGAGACGTACGCAGCCAGCTCGTCGGCCCACCAGCCACCGCCGACGATGCTCAGCCTCAGGTCCGGGTAGGTCGCCCGCAGCGCCACCACCGCGTCGACCGCGAGCTCGACCCGCTTGTGCGGCACCAGCCGCCCGACGACGCAGATGGAGGGGTGCTCGGTCTTGGCCGGCCGGTCGCTCAGCGCGGGCGCGGCACCGTTGTGGACGACGGCGACCCGGGTCGGATCGACTCCGAGCGTGGCCAGCTCGGCCCGGGTGGCGCGGGAGACCGCGACGTACTGCTTGCGGCGGTAGAGCCGCGGCGCCAGCCACGACTCGACCCACCAGCCGATCCGCCCGGACAGCCCGGGGTAGACCACCGGCCACTGCTCGCGGTGGACGTGGTGGACGAGGACGGTGACCGGTGCCCGCGTGCCCAGCGGCGTGAAGAACGGGAGACCGTTCTGCACGTCGACGACCGCGTCGACGCGACCGATCGGCCCCAGCCGGCCCAGCGCCAGCAGCAGCACGCCCCACAGGTAGATGCTGAGCTTGCCGCCGCGGCGTACGTAACGGACGCCGTCGCGCTCCTCGCGGGCAGGGGCGCCCGGGTAGGCGGCGGTGAAGACGGTCACCCGTGCCCCGGCGTCGACCAGCCCGGCGGTGATCTGGTGGAGGTAGTGCTCGGCCCCACCGGCCTCGGGATTGTCTGTATCGCGCCAGCTGAACACGGCGACGTGGCCGTCGTTCAGCTGCGCTCGCTCGTTGCCGCGCAAAATACCGTGCTCCCCTGATATCGCAGTTCCCCGCTGCTGAGTGCTCCCTCCCCAGGGGCAACGCAGTTACTGGAGAGTAGGACATTTCGTGACCAAATGCACACCCGTTGGGGTAATCGGTTAGGGTTCCCGCCGTGCCGAACCTCCTGGACTCCCAGCGCGGCGCCCCGGCCGGCAGCGGCTGGAAGGCGACCCTGCGGCGCTCCGTGCGTCTCTTCAGTGACTTCCGGGTGGAGCAGACCGATCCCGCGCGTTTCTACACGGCGCTGGCGGCCGACTCGGTCGGGCAGCTCGCGCACTACGCCGTCGGCCCTCGCTCCGAGGGGGCAGTGCTGGAGGGCACCGTGCTGCTCGACGTCGGCGGCGGCCCGGGCTACTTCCGCGACGCGTTCATGAACGCGGGCGCGACCTACCTGGCGCTCGATGCCGACGCCGGTGAGATGCAGGGCGCCGGGATCGTCGCCGAGGGCAGCATGCTCGGCGACGGGATGCGGCTGCCGGTCCGAACCGGCTCGGTCGACGCCTGCTACTCCTCCAACGTGCTCGAGCACGTGCCGACCCCGACCGCGATGCTCGACGAGATGCTCCGGGTCACCAAGCCCGGCGGCGTCGTCTTCTGCTCCTACACGCTGTGGTGGGGCCCCTGGGGCGGCCACGAGACCAGCCCGTGGCACCTGCTCGGCGGCCGCTACGCGCGCCGCCGCTACCAGCGCAAGCACGGCCGCGAGCCCAAGAACAAGTTCGGCGAGTCGATGTATGCGGCGACCGCCGCCGCCGGGCTGCGCTGGGCGCGCGCCCAGCGCAAGGCGGGCAACGCCGAGATCCTGGCTGCTGTTCCGCGCTACCACCCTGCGTGGGCGGCGTGGCTGATGCGGGTCCCGGTGGTGAGGGAGGTGCTCTCGTGGAACCTCCTGCTCGTGCTGCGCAAGACGTGAGCCCTTCGGCCACCTCCCCCCTGCGGATCTCGGCGTACGTCGCGATCCTGACCGCGATCACGTTCACCCAGGCCCCGGGCCGGATCGTCGCGGACACCAAGTTCGACCTCAGCGCCGATCCGTGGGCCTTCCTGTCCCGGGCGCTGCACATGTGGGACGCCCAGGGCGCCTTCGGCCAGGTGCAGAACCAGGCGATCGGCTACGTGTGGCCGATGGGGCCCTTCTACGGTCTGGGCCAGCTGGCCCAGCTGCCGGAGTGGGTGATCCAGCGGCTGTGGTGGGCGCTGCTGCTCAACCTGGCCTTCCTGGGAGTCCTGCTGGTCGCCCGGGAGCTGCAGCTGGGGCGGCCGTGGGCGCAGGTCGCGGGTGCCGCGGCGTACGTCCTGACGCCGCGGGTGATGACCATCCTCGGCGCCAACTCCGTCGAGCTGTGGCCGACCGCGGTGGCACCGTGGGTGCTGCTCGCGGTGATCCGGGCCAGCGGCACCACGACCACGAAGGACCTGCTCCGCTGGTGCGCGCTGGCCGCACTCGCGGTCGCCTGCGCGGGCGGGGTCAACGCGACCGCGGTCTCGGCCGTGCTGGTCCCCGGTGTGGTCTTCCTGCTGACCCGCACCGGCATGCGGCGGTTCGCCGTCCTGGTCCTGTGGGGCCTGTTCACCGTCCTCGCCACCCTGTGGTGGACCATCCCGCTGGTCCTCCAGGGCCGCTACATCCCGCCGTTCCTCGACTACATCGAGACCGCGGCGGTGACCGCCTCGACCACCGGCCTGCTGCCGACGCTGCTCGGCACCTCCGACTGGGTCGCCTACGCCGACCCGATCTACTACCCGGCCGGGCAGAGCCTGCACGCCACGCCCTACCTCGTCCTCGACGCGGCCGCCGTCGTCGCCATCGGGCTCGCCGGGCTCGCCGGGGTCGGCCGCGCGCGCCGCCACCCGGAGAGCCGGTTCCTCATCGGCTGTGTGCTGGCCGGCGTCGTCCTCGTCGGGATCGGCTACACCGGCGCGCTGGCCGGCTGGGGCGCCGAGGCCCGTCAGGACCTCGTCGACGGTGCCCTGGCCGCGGTCCGCAACAGCCACAAGTACGACGCCGTGCTCCGCCTCGGTCTCGCGGCCGGGGTCGTGCTCGCCGTCGAGACCATCCTCTTCCGGGCCGGCCTGGCGCGTGCCTCGGGCACGAGCACCAAGGCCGCGCAGTGGCTGCGGACGGTGTTCGTCATCGCGGTGGCCGCCGCGCTGGCCGGCCTGGCCGTGCCCTGGGTGCGTGGCCAGGTCCCGCCGCCCGGGTCGATCGAGAACGTGCCGGGCTTCTGGACCGACGCCGCCGACCACCTCTCCGAGAACGACGACGGCGGCGTCACCCTGGTGGTCCCGGCCGCCCGGTTCGGGGACTACCTGTGGGGCAGCACCCACGACGAGGTCCTGCAGCCCTACGCCGACTCCCGCTGGGCCGTACGCGGCGTGGTGCCGCTGGCCGAGCCCGGCAACGTCGTCTGGCTCGACCGGGTCACCGAGGAGCTCGAGCGCGGCACCCCGAGCGCGGATCTCGCGCCGATGCTGGCCAAGGCCGGCGTGACCCGGCTGCTGGTGCGCAACGACCTGCACTGGGGCACCACCGGCGCTCCGCCGCCCTCCCTCGTGCACGCGACGCTCGACCAGTCGCCCGGCCTGACCCGGGAGGCGAGGTTCGGCGCCGACTTCGGCAACACCACCTTCCACCGCGAGGACGGCACCCGGGTGCTCGTCGACGGGGGACTGGCGGGGGAGTACCCGCCGATCGAGATCTACCGGGTCGACGACGCCCCTCCCGGCGGGACCCTGATCCCCGCCCGGACGACCGTGATGGGCGACCCCGGCGAGCCCGCCAGCGGCGCCCAGGCGGTGCTGACCGCCGACGACGTCCGGTCGAAGGAGGACGCGGCCGGGGAGAGGCCCGACGTCATCCTGACCGACGGGCAGCGGCGGCGTACGACCATCTTCTCCGGCGTCCGCGCCAACTCCTCCTCGACCCGCACCGCCGAGGAGGGCGTCGACTCCGACCAGCCCGAGAGCTTCCACCGCTACCTGAGGAACCAGGAGCGGTGGCAGAGCACCATGGTCTGGCGCGGCGTCGAGGCCGTCGAGGCCTCCAGCTCCGCGGCGACCCCGAGCGACGTCCCGGTCGACCGCGGCCGGGCGCCCTCGGCCGCCCTCGACGGCGACCTCGACACCGCGTGGCGCACCGAGACCGGCTGGGGCCTCAGCCCCGAGGGAGCCTGGCTCCGGGTGCGGTTCGAGGACGAGATCGACCTCGGCAGGGTCACCATCAGGCTGCCCGACAACGTCGTCGGGGTGGAGCGGCTCGAGCTCGTCGCCGGCGCCCAGATGCGCAAGGTCTACGCCCCGCAGCCGGGGGCGGAGGCGACGTACGACCTCACCGGCTTCAGCGCGCGCAACCTCACCATCACCGCACGTGGTGCCACCGCCTACGGTCCGTGGGGGATCAGCGAGCTCGACATCGAGGGCGTCGAGGCGCAGCGCCTGGTCGCGCTGCCGCAGCCGCCCAAGGACTCCACGATCCGCAAGATCCGGCTCAGCCGGGACACCGACCGCAGCGGCTGCATCGACCAGGACCGGGTGCTCTACTGCGAGCCGTTCCTGGCTGACACCGGAGACGACGGCGACAGCCTCGACCGGCTGGTCACGCTGACCCGAGGACAGTCCTTCCGCGTCACCGGCACGGTGTCGCTGCGTCGCGACCACGCCTATGCCGAGGCCGCGGCGGCTCTCACCGGTGTCGACATCACCGCGCCGAGCCGGGGCGACATCGCCCAGTCGGCCCTCGCTATGGCCGACGGTGACGAGGGCACCTCGTGGCGCGCGCCGTCGACCGACCCGGCTGCGGTGACCCTTCGGCTGCCCGAACGGCAGCGGATCCGCTCGCTGCGGCTCCTCGTGAACGAGGCCGCCCCGGTCAGCATCCCCACCGAGGTCGAGATCACCGATCTGCGCCGGCCCAAGCGCACCGTGACCCGCGAGGTCGGCGAGGACGGCGACGTCGCCGTCCCCGCCGGCTGGCGCACCGACCGGCTCCGGATCCGGATCACCGAGACCGACCCCGCCTACGACCAGCCCTCGAGCCTGGCCGACGCCACCGAGCTGCCCGCCGGCATCTCCGAGCTGCAGGTCAACGGCCGTGCGCTCGGTGACGGCCGGCTCCGGGCGGGCTGTGCCGACGGGCCCCGCATCCGGGTGGGCGACCGGACGCTGCGTACCTCGGTCAACGGGTCCCTCGCCGATCTGCTCCGCGGCGGCGAGGCGTCGCTGAGGGTCTGCGACACGGCGCCGATCGCCCTGGCCGCCGGCGAGAACACGCTGCTCGCCGACCCCGCCCCGATCGCCTCGGGCTCCGCTTCGGCAGGTGGCGCGCTTCGGTTCGACAGCCTCGAGCTCAGTGCCGAGGTGATCGCCGACGCCGAGCCGCCGGTCGCGGTCGAGGTCGAGCGGGACGAGCGTGACGCGGCGGTCTCGGCGACCGTCTCCGCGGAGACCTACGACCGCGTCCTCGTGCTCCCGCAGAACATCAACACCGGCGCCACCGCCACCCTGGACGGCAAGCCGCTGCGCGCCCAGCGGGTCGACGGCTGGCAGCAGGGCTGGATCCTGCCCGCCGGGGCCGAGGGAGAGGTACGTTTCGGCTTCGCCCCCGAGGGCACCTACCGTGCCGGGCTGCTCGCCGGTGCGGGCGGCGCTGCGCTGGTCCTGGCGCTCGCGCTGGTGACCTCATGGCGCCGGCGCGGCACCCCGCCCAGCCTCGAGCTGTTCCCCGTGGCCGCGCCGTGGCGGTGGTACGACGGTGGGCTGCTGGTCCTCGTGGCCGGTCTGCTCGCCGGCTGGTGGGGTGCGCTGGCCGCCGTGGTGGCCTGGCTGCTGCCACGCGTGACCGGCCGCCGGCCGGCGGCCGTACGCCTCCTGGCCATCGGCTCCGGGGCCGCGCTGCTCGCCGGCGCCCTCGCCGTCGAGATCCTCCCGACCACCTGGGACCTGCCGTGGGCCCCGCCTGCCTGGACGGCTCAGGCGCTCTCGCTGGTCGCGGTCGTGCTCGTGGCGGCCTCCGCCTCCGCGGGACCACGCTCGGAGGAGACCACCCTGCGCGAGGGCCTGAGCGCCGGCGGGCGCCAGTTGCGCAGCCGCATCACCCGGCGCTCGAACAAGCCGTAGGAGAGCGCCGCGACCGGGATCGTGACCACCAGGGTCATGCCCAGGACGGTCCAGAACCGGTCGGCGAAGACCTCGAAGCCGAGGACCTCCATGCCCATCAGCAGCACGAACATGTGGATCGAGAAGATGCCGTAGGAGATCTCGCCCAGGGCACTGGGCACCGGGCCTGCCAGCCAGCGGCGCACCGGGCCCTCGAGCTCGGGCCCGAAGACCAGCGGGAACATCACGCACACCGCGACCGCGCCGTAGAGCACGCACTTGAGGGCGGCCTCGGCCGGCGTCGGCGCGCCCACGAGCCCGGTCGGGCCGGTGATCGGTGTGCAGGCGGCGACGAAGAGCCCCAGCGCCAGCAGCCACCAGCCGGCCAGGTCGCGAGCCGCGCCATCCAGGCGGGCCCGCATGCCCGGGTCGACCGAGCACGCCGCGAGCGCGGTGCCGGCCAGGAACCACGGCAGGTAGGCCGGCAGCCACTCGGCCGCAAGCGGCTGCTCGAACCAGCTCCGGGCGCCGGCCGCGAACACCACGCCGCCGACCGAGAGCAGCAGCGAGACGACCAGCACGCGGCGTACGTCCAAGCGGTCGCGGGGCGTCAGCAGCCGCACCACCAGCGGCAGGGCGAGGTAGAAGGCGACCTCCGTGCACAGGCTCCACATGTGCGCCAGGCCATAGGCGTGGGAGTCCTGGGTGTAGATCTGGGTCAGGGTCAGGTTGGCGATCCAGCCGCCGACACCGACGTCGGAGTTCGCGGGGGCGGCGAGCAGACAGACGATCACCACGACCCAGTAGAGCGGCAGGATCCGCAGCGCGCGCTTCCACAGGTAGCGGCCCGTGCTCGGCGCGGGAGTGCCCGCGGCGCTGGCCGCGAACCACGGCCTGGCCAGGAGGAAACCGGAGATCACGAAGAAGATCGCCACGCCGAGGTCCAGGTGGGCGAGCATCGCCCCGGTCCAGCCACGCGGGTAGCGGCCGGTCTGGAACCCGACGTGGGTGAGGACCACCATCAGCGCGCCGACCGCGCGCAGAGCGTCGAGGGTGAGGAACCGGCGGTCCATCAGTCGCCTTCCTCCGGGCCTGAGATCGGGTCGCCGAACGGAACCACCTCACCGACCTCGATGTCGCCCAGGCACGGCTTCGACCCGGGCGTCAGGCTCTGGAACCCGATGGTGTCGAACCGGCCCTCGCCGGTCCGCACGTAGAGGCTGCGGTAGCCGGGCTCGATCTCGACGTCGTAGGAGTGGTCACCGGCGGTCACCCGCATCCGGCCGGCGTCCTTGGCGCCGGCGGCGTAGGCGATCCGGACCCACCACCCGGCACCGGCGACGCCGCCGTCCAGACCCACCTCGAGCGGCGTCTGCCGTACCCGCAGCGGGCACTGGTCCGGGCTCGGTGTCGGGTCGACGGCTCCGATGGAGCGGCGTTCGGGGTCGACGGCGGCAGGACGGATGTGCCCCTTGTCGTCGACCATGTAGAGATGATCGGTGCTGGTGCGCGGAAATGCCATCTTGTCGCCGAGGGGTCGTAGCACCCGGCTCACCTGGTTGTAGGGGTAGGAGGCGCCCCAGATCATCCAGCCGGGCACCGGCCCGTCGGCCATCGGCAGCGGCTCGTCGACATCGGCCAGGTCGGCCTGAACCGTCTCGATGTAGCGCCGGGTGTTGTCGTCGTCGTGCCAGCCCTGGGCGTAGGAGTAGGACGAGAAGAGCCCCAGCGCCGCGACGACCGCGGTGGCGACAGCCACCCGCTTGGGCACGTCCAGGAACGGCGAGGTACGCGTCGGAGTGGGCGTCTCCACCGCCCCGCGCAGCGGCAGCGTGGCCAGCGCGAGCGCCATCGCGGTGACGGCGATCGTGTCGGTGAGGTAGCGGTAGGCGAGCGCGATGTCGGCGCCGACGGCGCCTGCCCGGATGGCGGTGATCAGCGCGATGTCGAGGACGAGGATGCCGCCCACGAGCCACCAGGCCCGCAGCGCGATCGTGCGGGTCCGGGCGAGCTCATAGGTCAGCAGCGCCAGCACGCCGACAGCGAGCACCGAGACCACCGCCCCGGGCTCGGCCCAGCCCGCCGAGTTGCCCTCCAACCAGGTCCAGCGCAGCGGCCCGCCGACCACGCCCGGCGCCCACGACTCGAACAGGAACCGCTGTGCGACCAGTGCGAACCCGTTGGCGTCCGAGCTGCCCGACGCCTCCGAGGAGCCGGCGCCGAGGACGAGGTAGGCGACCACGGAGCCGATCGAGACGACCCCGTAGAGCAGCACGCCGGGCAGGTAGCGGCCCAGGATCGCCCGCATCCGGGTCAGGATGTCGCCGGTGGCGAACCAGCCCAGCGCCAGCACGGCGTAGGGCCAGAACAGCAGCATCGCCTTCTCGCCGAACGCGATCGCGGCCAGCGTGATGAGCATGGTCAGCAGGGCCCAGCGGAATCGCCGCGTACGCAGGTAGTTGAGGTGTGCCCACGAGCCCCAGAAGATCGCGGCCAGGAACGGCAGCTGGGTGATGCCGGGGCCCCAGGACAGGAACGCCGGCAGGCTGATCGAGGAGAACAGGAACAGGGCCAGCGGGGGCAGGATCCCGCGCCGCGGGCCGAACGCGGAGCAGAGGAACACCAGGGCGCCGAGGCTGGCGACCGCCTGCAGGACCAGCAGCTCGACGGCGGGGTAGACCCACGCATACGGGTCGAGCGAGAAGTTCCACGCCGTCAGCGCGAACGCTCCCGGCATCAGGTGGCCGGCGAAGCCGTGGAAGAGCAGGTCGGCCGAGAGCCCGTCCGACATCAGCTTCGACATGAAGTTGGCGTCGTCGAAGCGATACCACGACCCGCTCACCGCCCAGGCGCGGAAGGCCAGCTGGGCGACGATCATGACGAGCGCGGCAGCGACGACCTTCCGGGGCGTCGCCAGCACGTCGCCCGTATCGGTGGAGATGGTGTGGGGGACTGACACGAAGAGGAAGTGTCGCACAGAGGTTTGTGACCCGTTGCACACCTAGCCGGGTATTGCTGCTACGGTTCGCGGATCGAGGGGGGAACTGAGGCCTTGGGAGGGGCAGAAACATGCGAAGAGTGATTGGTTACGTCTTCTTGCTGGTCGGCGCGTTCGCGCTGGCCGCCGCCGCAGTGGCCGGCTTCTGGGGCAGGGACGCCGCGGCGACCGTGCCGCTCAACGTGAACACCACGACCGTCCTGGACGGCACCGCCAGCGGAGCGCTGGCCAAGTCGGACACCCCGGTCCCGGTGAGATACACCCGGACCACCGAGGCGGCGCCGAAGGAGTCGACCGACGACGTCGTCGTCTTCGTCGAGGCCGGCTGCATCATGATCCAGGAGGGCGAGACCCCTCCGTGTGCCCGCGCTGAGGACGACGACCGCGTCGTGATCACGACCGAGCGGGCCTATGCCATGGACCGCAAGTCCTCCGAGGTCGTCGAGGACCAGGCCAAGTACGTCGGTGAGGACCGGGCCGTCGACGGCATGACCGGCCTGGCCGGCAAGTTCCCGTTCGAGACCGAGCGCCACGACTACGAGTACTGGGACGACACGCTGGGCACCACGGTCATCGCCACCTACGTCGACGACGTCGAGGTCGAGGGTGTGAAGACCTACCAGTTCGAGGTCTCCGCCTCCTCCGACGACGAGATCCTGTCCAAGGGCGAGGACGGCGAGGCCGACACCGACGACGACGTCCGTGGCTCCTACGAGGCCACCCAGACGATCTACGTCGAGCCGACCACCGGGTCCTACATCGACCAGAGCGCGACCCAGAAGATGGTCACCAGCAGCGGCATGGTGCTGATCGACGCCGACATGAGCTACTCCGACGAGACGGTGTCCAACAACGCCCAGGACGCCAAGGACAACATCGCCCAGCTCAAGCTGATCGGCACCTGGATCCCCGTCGGCGGCGTCGTCGCCGGCCTGATCCTCCTGCTGGTCGGCCTGTGGCTGACGCTGCGCGGTCGCAAGCCCAACGGTGGCTCCCACGCCGCCGCCGACGACCGCACGCTGGTGGACGCCTGAGGTTCACGGCGCAACCGGAACCGAGGTTCGCGGGCTCGAAGGCTGACGGCCTTCGAGCCCGCGCCCGGTTTTCCGTGGGGTGCGGTCTCCGCTGTCTAGCTGCTCGCCAGATCCGCACCGAAGATCGCGGTGCCGGGCGTCAACAGCCCCCGGGTCCGCGACCAGCCGCCCCAGATCCGCTCGTGGTCCTCGGGCCACTCCGGCTCGACCAGGTCGGTGATCCGGAACCCGGCACCGGCCAGGAGCGAGACCCAGTCGCCGAGGGTGCGGTGGTGCTCGACGTACGACACCTCGCCGGTCTCGTCGTCGACCTCGACGTAGGGGGTGCGGTCCCAGTAGGACTGTGCGGCGATGAGACCCTCGGGGCCGGGGTCGTCGGGGAACATCCACCGCGTCGGGTGGGTGATCGAGAAGGCGAAGCGGCCGCCGGGCCTCAGGACGCGGGCGGTCTCGGCGATCGCGTGGGCGATGTCGCTGACGAACTGCAGCGCTCCGAAGGAGCAGAAGACGATGTCGAAGGAGCCGTCTGCGAAGGGCAGGTCGGTCGCGGTGGCCTGCACCGCGGGCACGACGACGCCGGTCTGCTCGTCGAGGCGCCGCGAGTGCTGGAGCTGGCGGCCGGACAGGTCCAGGCCGATCGCGCGCCCGCCCTGGGTGTTCACCCACCGCGAGCACTGACAGGCACCGGAGCCGAGCTCGAGCACGTCCTTGCCGCCGACGTCGCCGAGGACGCCGAGATCGGCCTCGGTCAGTCCCTCGGGGCCCCAGACGAACCCGGCCTCGCCGAGGAAGGGTCCGTGGGTCGCCTGGTACTCGTCGGCGTACCTGTCCCAGTCGGGGCCGTTGGCGCGGCGGGACTCGGCCTCGCCGACCGTACGCCGCTCGGCTCTGACGACCGGGCCGGTGGTGTCGATGGTTTCGATCGCGCCGAAGGGATCGATGGGTGCCTCCGGCCGGACGACCGGGGTGATGGCTTGGTCCACCCCCACAGCGTATGCCCCGCGAGGTGACGCCGACAGTTGGACGGAGCCTGTGACTGGAGCGTAGGCTTGGAAACTGCGTCTGAAGTCTGCCCGGGTCCCGGACCTAGTGGACCTTGGCCTGCTACCTCGACAGCCGGTTCACACCGGGCGACGAAGCCTGTTTGTGCTGGTGCCGGCGAGGGGTTGCCGACCCGAGACTCCAGATGTGTGTGACCCGACGATATCTGTCCACCCAAGGAAACCACCTCCCTTATGACGAGCACGCTCAACATTCCTCTTCCTGACTACGACGCGCCTCAGGTCGCGATCAACGACATCGGGTCGGAAGAGGACTTCCTCGCCGCGATCGACGAGACCATCAAGTACTTCAACGACGGCGACATCGTGGATGGTGTCATCGTCAAGGTCGACCGGGACGAGGTCCTGCTCGACATCGGTTACAAGACCGAAGGTGTCATCCCGTCGCGCGAGCTCTCGATCAAGCACGACGTCGACCCGTCCGAGGTTGTCGAGGTCGGCGACAAGGTCGAGGCCCTGGTGCTCCAGAAGGAGGACAAGGAAGGCCGCCTGATCCTGTCCAAGAAGCGCGCGCAGTACGAGCGCGCCTGGGGCACGATCGAGCAGGTCAAGGAGGAGGACGGCGTCGTCGAGGGCGCGGTCATCGAGGTCGTCAAGGGTGGTCTCATCCTGGACATCGGCCTGCGTGGCTTCCTCCCGGCCTCCCTCGTCGAGATGCGTCGCGTCCGCGACCTGCAGCCGTACGTCGGCCAGACCCTCGAGGCCAAGATCATCGAGCTCGACAAGAACCGCAACAACGTGGTCCTGTCGCGCCGTGCCTGGCTCGAGCAGACCCAGTCCGAGGTTCGCCACGGCTTCCTGACCCAGCTCCAGAAGGGTCAGATCCGCAAGGGTGTCGTCTCCTCGATCGTCAACTTCGGTGCGTTCGTGGACCTCGGTGGCGTCGACGGTCTCGTCCACGTCTCCGAGCTGTCCTGGAAGCACATCGACCACCCGTCCGAGGTCGTCACCGTCGGTGACGAGGTCACCGTCGAGGTTCTCGACGTGGACATGGACCGCGAGCGTGTCTCCCTGTCGCTGAAGGCGACCCAGGAGGACCCGTGGCAGCACTTCGCCCGCACCCACCAGATCGGCCAGATCGTCCCGGGTAAGGTCACCAAGCTGGTGCCGTTCGGTTCGTTCGTCCGTGTCGAGGAGGGCATCGAGGGCCTCGTGCACATCTCCGAGCTGGCCGAGCGCCACGTGGAGATCCCCGAGCAGGTCGTCCAGGTCAACGACGACGTCATGGTCAAGATCATCGACATCGACCTCGAGCGTCGCCGGATCTCGCTCTCGCTCAAGCAGGCCAACGAGACGGTCACCTCGACCGACGTCGAGGAGTTCGACCCGACCCTCTACGGCATGCCCGCGACCTACGACGACCAGGGCAACTACATCTACCCCGAGGGCTTCGACCCGGAGACGGGCGAGTGGCTCGAGGGTTACGACGAGCAGCGCGCGAAGTGGGAGGAGCAGTACGCTCAGGCCCACGCTCGCTGGGAGGCCCACATCAAGCAGCAGCAGGAGGCCGCCGAGAAGGCTGCCGAGGCCGGCGAGGCCACCTCCTACTCCTCGGGTGGTTCGGTCGACGAGACCGTCTCCGAGGACGAGGGCGGCTCCCTCGCCTCCGACGAGGCGCTCCAGGCTCTCCGCGAGAAGCTGACCGGCGGTCAGTGAACGCGTGAGCTTCTGAGCTGATGCTCTGAAAACGCACGAATGCCCGGCCCCTTTCGAGGGGCCGGGCATTCGGGCTTTCAGGGCCACCTGGCCGCAGGCAGGCTGCTACGGGGTTCGAAGGCCGGGTCGATGGCGTGGGACCGGGGCGCGGCCTTGGGGCGGTCGCCGTGGACGACGGCGAAGGTGGCGTAGGTGGCGAGGGCGAACAGTGCGGTGAGGATCAGTGCGGTGGTCATGGCAGTAATTCTTCGCTACCAGGTATTCCTGCCACATTGGCAGAAATGCCTAAGTTGCGCGATTTCCTGCCAACTGGCACCCTTCTGAGGTGCTTAGGAACGTCGCTGCGGTGATCTGGGACGGTGTCGCCCCCTTCGAGTTCGGTGCGGTCTGCGAGGCCTTCGCCATCGACCGTCGCGATGACGGGGTGCCCTACCTCGACTTCGCTGTGTGTGCGCCGACCGCTGGGATGGTGCGCACCAACCTCGGGTTCAAGATCGAGGCGCCCAACGGCCTGGAGCGCCTCGAGGAGGCCGATCTGATCGCCATCCCCGCCTTCGGCGGTCCCAGCGGCACCCTTCCCGTGGAGGTGAAGGACGCGCTGCTGTGCGCGCACGCCCGCGGGGCCCGGTTCCTCACCGCCTGCTCCGGCGCCTTCGCGCTGGGGGAGGCGGGCCTGCTGGACGGGATCGAGTGCACCACCCACTGGAAGTACGCCACCGAGCTGCAGCGCCGTTTCCCCGAGTCGCGGGTCGTTCCCGAGGTGCTCTACGTCGACACCGGCCAGATCGTCACCAGCGCCGGCACCGCCTCCGTGCTCGACGCCGCGCTGCACATCTGGCGCCAGGAGTATGGCGCCGCGGTCGCTTCCGCCGTCGCCCGCCGGATGGTCGTCCCGCCGCAGCGCGACGGGGGACAGGCGCAGTTCATCTCCCACCCGGTCCCCGAGCCGGACGCGGAGACGCTGGGACCGCTGCTGGCCTGGATCTCGTCCCATCTCCACGAGGAGCTCGACGTGGACTCGCTGGCCCGGCAGGTGCTGATGTCGCCGCGTACGTTCGCCCGACGGTTCCGCGCCGAGACCGGGGCCACGCCCTATGCCTGGATCACCGCGCAGCGGGTCCGGCGGGCCGAGGAGCTGCTGGAGCGCACCGAGCGGTCGGTGGAGTGGATCGCGGGCGAGGTCGGCTTCGGCAACGCCGCGGCCCTGCGCCACCACTTCACCCGGGTGCGAGGCCTCTCGCCCCAGGCCTACCGGCGCCGGTTCGCCTGCGGGGAGCCGGCCAGCGCCTAGTAGGTTGACGCCATGCGCGTAGGACTCACCGGCGGGATCGCCTCGGGGAAGAGCACGGTGTCGGAGCTGCTGGCCGGGTTCGGTGCGGTGATCGTCGACTCGGACAAGATCGCCCGCGAGGTCGTCGAGCCGGGCACGCCCGGCCTCGCGGCCGTCGTCGAGGAGTTCGGACCATCGGTGCTGACCGAGTCGGGGGAGCTGGACAGGGCCAAGGTGGGGGAGATCGTCTTCGCCGACGAGGGCGCCCGCGAGCGGCTGAACGCGATCGTGCACCCGCTGGTCGGGGCGCGCTCCGCGGAGCTCGAGGAGACCGCGCGGGCGGCAGGGAGGCTCGTCGTCAACGACATCCCGCTGCTGGTCGAGGTGGGCTACGCGCCGTTCTTCGACGAGGTGATCGTCGTCGACGTGCCGGTCGAGACCCAGGTCGAGCGCGCGGTCGCGCGCGGGATGACCGAGGCCGACGCCCGCGCCCGCATCTCCGCGCAGGCCAGCCGTGAGGATCGGCTCGCGGTCGCGACGTACGTCATCGACAACACCGGCACCCTCGAGGACCTGCGCAAGCGGGTGGAGGAGATCTACGACGCCCTCGCCAGTTCGTGAGATGAGCGGGGGTTGCTGACATACTCGGCCGCGTGACTGGGGGCAAGCACACCGAATCAGAGGATCAGCAGCGTCGTCCGAGGCGTTGGATGCGACCGGTGATCGCGGGGGCCGTGCTGGCCCTGGCTGCCGGTGCGGGCGCGGCGGCGGTGACCGTCGGCGTGCCGACCAGGGTCGAGGACGAGCCGAACAAGCCGGCGGCCGCCACCACGAAGACCGACCCGAAGAAGGACACCACGCCCCTGGGCTGGGGTCCGACGCGTGGAGACCTCGCAACCGCTCGTGAGCTGGTCGCGGGCTGGGACGAGAAGCAGCTCGCCGGACAGGTCATCGTCGGCCGCTACCACGGCACCGACCCGGCCAAGGCCGCGAAGATGGTGCGCAAGCTCCACCTCGCCGGCGTCAGCGTGACCGGCGAGAACGTCGTCGACGAGGCGCAGGTGCGCGAGACGACCGCCGCGGTCTCCCGCGCGGTGGCGGCCGACGGTCGTACGTTCCCCGCGGTGATCGGCGTCGACCAGGAGGGTGGCGTCGTCTCCCACCTGCGCGGCGTGGCCACCGAGTTTCCGGCGTTCGCGCGCACCGGAGACGCCATCGAGGCGAAGCCGCGCAAGGGCATCGCCGCCACGACCGAGGCGGCGCGTACGACCGCGCTCGAGCTGCGCGACCTGGGCTTCACCTGGGCCTTCGCGCCGGTCGCCGACGTGACCGTGGGCGCGGCCGACCCGACGATCGGGTCGCGCTCGCCGAGCGAGAGGCCCAGAGTGGCAGCCACGGCGGTCTCTGCCGCGGTGCAGGGCTACAACGAGGCCGGTCTGGTCTCCACGACCAAGCATTTCCCGGGCCACGGAGCCGTCACCGGTGACACCCACCTCGGGCTCCAGGAGCTCGACTTCGGGATGAAGAAGCTCGAGCGCCGCGACCTGGTGCCGTTCGACGCCGCGGTCGATGCCGGGGCCCCGGCGGTCATGATCAGCCATGTCGACGTCAAGGCGGTGGCTCCCGGGAAGCCTGCCAGCATGGCGGCTCCGATCTACGACCTGCTCCGCGACGACCTCGGCTTCACCGGCATCGCCGTCACCGACTCGCTGGGGATGGGCGCGGTCACGACCACCACCAAGAAGCCCTCGGTCGCCGCCTTGGAGGCCGGCGCCGACCTCCTGCTGATGCCGGCCAACTCCAAGGCCGCCCACCGCAGCGTGGTCAAGGCGCTGCGTTCCGGCCGCCTCGACCGCGCTCGTGTCGAGCAGGCGGCCGCGAAGGTCGTCGCCATGCAGCTGTGGCAGCAGCGCACCGCCCAAGCGGTGCCGGTGCCTGGTGACGTACGCGAGCAGGCGGAGAAGGCCTCTGCGGCGCTCTCCGAGGTGGCCTCCGAAGGCTGACGCCCTCGCTGGTGCGTTCGTGGCACCATCGACGCATGAGCGTCGTGCTGCACGTCGACCTGGACCAGTTCATCGCGGCGGTGGAGGTGCTGCGGCGACCCGATCTCGCCGGGAAGCCGGTGATCGTGGGCGGTCGCGGGGACCCGACCGAGCGGGCAGTGGTCTCGACGGCGTCCTACGAAGCACGGGCGCACGGGGTCGGCTCCGGGATGCCGCTGCGGATCGCGGTGCGCAAGTGTCCCGACGCCGTGCTGCTGCCGGTCGACCACACCGCCTACGACGAGGCCTCCGCGGGCGTCATGGACACGCTGCGATCGTTGGAGTGGGGCGGCGTACCCGTCCTCGTCCAGGTCCTCGGCTGGGACGAGGCCTTCCTCGGCCCCGGCCCCGGCCACGGCGACGTCGGGGATCCGGTGGCCTTCGCCCAGGACGTACGCGACCTCGTGCTCGAACGCACCCGGCTGCGCAGCGGGGTCGGCGTCGGTGACAACAAGTTGCAGGCGAAGCTCGCGACGGGGTTCGCCAAGCAGCGGGTCGACGGTGCGGTCGCGCGCGAGGCCGGGGCAGGCGGTCACGAGCCCGGACCGGACGGACAGCTGCGGGGGACCGGGGTCTACCGGATCACCCACGAGACCTGGGCTGCCGAGATGGGCCACCGTCCCACCGACGCGCTGTGGGGGATCGGGGCCAAGACCGCCAAGCGCCTCGCCGGGCTCGGGATCGAGACGGTCGCCGACCTGGGTGAGGCCTCCGCCGAGCGACTGGCCGCCGAGATCGGACCCACGACCGGTCCCTGGCTGCGCCGGCTCGGCCGCGGCGCCGACACCAGCCCGGTGGACCCCTCGCCGTGGGTCCCCCGCGGCCACGGCCACGAGGAGACCTTCCAGCAGGACCTCGTCGAGTGGCCCGACATCGTCGCCGCCACCCGGCGACTGTGCGGCGAGTGCCTCGCGGACGTGCTGAAGGAGGGGCGCCCGGTCACCCGGGTGGAGATCAAGGTGCGCCTCAAGCCGTTCTTCACCGTCACCCGCGGCCACAAGCTCCCCGCGCCCACCCTCGACGGTGAGCGCCTCGCCGACGAGGCGGTGGCGCTGCTGGAGCGCGTCGAGAAGGACCGCCCGATCCGCCTGATCGGCGTACGCCTCGAGATGGCCCCTCCGCCCGAAGGCTACTGACACCTGCCGAGGGGTCACATAGGTCGGCCGAGTTGGCACCACGGTGCCAACTC
>NZ_JBHVKJ010000061.1:0-30984 GCF_042798275.1 Nocardioides sp. NPDC057767
CCGTCATGACGAGCCGACTCGGCGATCGTGTGGGTCAGAACGAGCCGGGTCGGCTACCGGCGGGCGACCCCGTCGACCCGAGCGGCCTCGGCGACCGCAGCGGAGACGGCCGGACCGACGCGCGGGTCGAACGGCTCCGGGATGATCTTGTCCGCGGACAGCTCATCGCCGACCAGCGCCGCCAGCGCCTGGGCGGCGGCCAGCTTCATGCCCTCGGTGATCGAGGAGGCGTGCACGTCGATCGCCCCCCGGAAGATGCCGGGGAACGCGAGCACGTTGTTGATCTGGTTGGGGAAGTCCGAGCGACCGGTGGCGACGATGCTGGCGTACTTGTGCGCCACGTCGGGGTGGATCTCGGGGTTCGGGTTGGCCATCGCGAAGACGATCGCCTGGTCGGCCATGGTTGCGACGAGCTCCTCGGGCACCGTGCCGCCGGAGACCCCGACGTAGACGTCGGCGCCGGCGAGCGCCTCGGCCAGCGAGCCGGTGCGGCCGGTGACGTCGGCGGTGACCTCGGCGATCGCCTTCTTCGACGCGGTCAGGTCGGAGCGGGTCGAGGAGATGACGCCCTTGCGGTCGAGCAGGACGAGGTCCTTGATGCCGAACTCGAGCAGGATCTTGGCGACCGCGACGCCGGCGGCACCTGCACCGGAGATCACCACGCGGGTCGACTCGGGGTTGCGGCCGGTCAGCTTCAGCGCGTTCATCAGCGCCGCGAGCGTGACCACGGCGGTGCCGTGCTGGTCGTCGTGGAAGACCGGGATGTCGAGCGCCTCCTTGAGGCGGTCCTCGATCTCGAAGCAGCGCGGGGCGGAGATGTCCTCCAGGTTGATCCCGCCGAAGGAGGGCGCCATCCGGATGACGGTCTCGACGATCTCGTCGACGTCGGTGGTGTCCAGGCAGATCGGGATCGAGTCGACGCCGCCGAACTCCTTGAACAGCACCGCCTTGCCCTCCATCACCGGCATCGCGGCGGCGGGGCCGATGTCACCCAGGCCGAGCACGGCGGTGCCGTCGGTCACGACCGCGACGGTGTTGGGCACCCAGGTGTAGGTGTGGGCCAGCTCGGGCTGCTCGGCGATCGCGGTGCACACCCGGGCGACACCGGGGGTGTAGGCCATCGACAGCGAGGCCTTGTCGGAGACCGATGCGGTCGCCGCGATCGCCATCTTGCCGCCGCGGTGGAGCTCGAACACCGGGTCGCCGTCATAGGCGGTGGTCTCGGTGGACAGGGTGGACTCGGTCATTGGGGGCCTCCAGAAAACTACGGACTCGGACGTCGGGCGGTCGAACGCGAGCCGAAGGGTGGAGCCGCGCAAGGCGCCATCTACAGGGATGTGTTGCCCGGATGGCAGTTTCCCACAGGCTACCGGAGGAAGCGGTTGATGTTTCCTACAGGTGACGAAGCCCTCATCTGGAGCCCTCGTGCAGAGTCTCGCCCAGGCGCCCCGGGCGCGGCCAGAGCCGGGCCACGACGACGCCGAGCACGTCGTCGTCCACGACCGGACCCCTGTGCCGGGAGTCGATCACGCCCGGGGCGGCCGGGTTGTCCGAGAGCAGCCACCACCCGGTGCGGCCGGAGGCGGTCGTACGCCGCTCCACCGCCCGCTTCACGACGACCGCCCCGTCGGCGAGCCGGGCGACGACCACGTGGCCCGGCACCGGCGTACGTCCGTAGGCGACCCACAACCGGTCCCCCGCCCGCAGCGTCGGCTCCATCGAGACCCCGACGACCTTCGCCATCCCCCAGGTGTGTCGGGGTGCCCTGGCCGCGATGTCTTCCATGCGGAGTAGTGTCGCAATCCGTAGGACACATGAACACTCTTTGAGAGGACCCGCATGTTCGCGCGACTTTTCGCTCCCACCATCGAGGTCTCGGCCCACTGCGACCTGCCCTGCGGCGTCTACGACCCCGCCCAGGCCCGCATCGAGGCCGAGTCCGTCAAGGCGGTCATCCAGAAGGCCCTGGACAGCGACGACCCCGACTTCCGCACCCGCGCCGTCATCATCAAGGAACAGCGCTCCAACCTGGTCAAGGAGCACCTGTGGGTGCTGTGGACCGACTACTTCAAGCCCCCGCACTTCGAGGCCTACCCCCAGCTCCACACCCTCGTCAACGAGGCCACCAAGCTCGCCGGCGCCTCCGGCACCAAGGGCACCCTCGACCTCGAGACCGCCGACAAGCTCCTCGCCAAGATCGACGAGATCGCCGAGATCTTCTGGGCGACCAAGAAGGCCTGAAGCCTTCTCACATCAGCTCGTACGCCGCGGCCGCTCCGTTCCGGAGCGGCCGCGGTGGGTTTCGGCCCGGCGAGACCCGTCTCGTTGCATAATCATCGGGACTCCCACGGAAGGACTCACCACACAGATGCCCCAGGTCGAGCTGCGCCTTCCCGCAGAAGGCGCCTACGTCTCCGTGCTGCGTACGACGACCGCCGCGCTCGCCGCGCGCCTCGACTTCACCCTCGAGGACATCGAGGACCTGCGGATGGCGATCAGCGAAGCGGCGGCGATCTGCCTGGAGTGCGCCGCGGATGACGCCCACCTGGACGTCGTCTTCGACCTCGGCGAGGACACGATCGCGGTCACCGTGACCACGACCTGCGACGCCGAGGCCGAGATCGACGAGGAGAGCTTCGCCTGGCAGGTGCTCACCACGCTGGCCAGGGAGGTCACCGCCACCCCCGACGGCGACCGGCTCAGGATCTCGCTGGTCGCGGGAGCGACCCCGCTTGGAGCCGCGCGCTGACATGGCGCAGGAGACGATTCGGTCGTCGAGGTCCAGGAGCACCAGCGAGGTGGAGGACGCTCGCGCACGCTCCCGCGAGCTCTTCACGACGCTCGCCGGCACCGACCTGAGCGACGCCGAGCGCACCGCCGTGCGCGAGGAGCTGGTCCACCTCAACATGGCGCTGGTGGAGTACTGCGCCTCTCAGTTCTACGGTCGCGGCGAGCCGCACGAGGATCTCGTCCAGGTCGGCGTGGTCGGCCTCCTCAACGCCGTGGACCGCTACGACCTCGCCCGCGACGTGGAGTTCTCGACCTACGCCGTGCCGACGATCCTCGGCGAGATCAAGCGCTACTTCCGCGACAGCCGGTGGGCCGTCAGCGTTCCGCGCCGCCTGCGCGACCTGCAGCAGAACCTGCGCGACGCGACCGCCGAGCTCTCCCAGGAGCTCGGCCGCTCCCCCACGGCCCGCGATCTCGCCACCCGCCTCGGCGTCAGCCTGGAGACCGTCGTCGAGGGTCTGGAGTCCAGCAACGCGTACGCCGCGCTGTCGCTCGACTCCGCGAGCGACGAGACCGCGCCGATGCTCGACTCGTTGACCGCTCACGACCTGCGCCTCGACGACGTCGAGGTGCGGGAGTCGATCAAGCCGGTGCTCGACAGCCTCTCCGCGCACGAGAAGCAGGTGCTGATGCTGAAGTTCTTCCGCAACAAGACCCAGACCGAGATCGCCGGCGAGCTGGGCGTCTCGCAGATGCAGGTCTCCCGGCTGCTCAACCGCTCGCTCAAGCAGCTCCGCAAGGCGCTGGAGGAGGATTAGCCCCTAGCGCTCCTCGAGCGCTGCGATGCTCGGCGGCGCGAAGACGCCGACGAGGGCAACGACCGCGACCAGCGCGAACCCACCCGCGACGGCGAGGTCCTCACGCAGGTTCCACGCCAGCCCGAGCACGATCAGCTGGACGAGCACGAGCGGCGCGCGCGACCAGGACTCCAGGCGCCAGAACATGGCGGCGCACCAGCCGATCCCGGCGGCACAGAGGAGGAAGAACAGCCCGCCCGCGATCGCGGTGGTGGGCGAGGCGGCGTCCCGGATGCGTACGAACTCCAGCGCGCCCCACAACAGCATCGCCGCGGCCTCCACGCCCGCAGCGACCACGGTCAGCAGAAGAGTCCAGGGGCGATGCGGCGCGGTCACCTCAGCAGCCTAGAACCCGGGCCAAGACTCAGAAAATCGGCGAGAGCATACACCACGCGATTTGCGGGTAACTCACCGCGTTACCGAAATGTCTAGCCCCAGGAAGACTGAGTGTTACGGTCCGGTGACGAACCAGACACTGGTTAGGGGTTGTTTCGGCGTCCATTTCTTGGAACTCTAGAGACAGCACGCACGTGAAGACATTCACACATCCCCGCCACGTGCCCACTCGCAGGGTCTCGCAGCACCAGGGCCTTGCCCATCCTACGTCAGAAAGAGGGTCTACCCAGCCATGGATTGGCGCCACCGTTCGGCTTGTCTCGATGAAGACCCGGAACTGTTCTTCCCCATCGGAAACACCGGTCCGGCCATCCTCCAGATCGAGGAAGCCAAGCAGGTCTGCCGGCGTTGCGACGTCCGGGAGCAGTGTCTTCAGTGGGCTCTTGAGGCCGGTCAGGACCACGGCGTGTGGGGTGGACTGAGCGAGGACGAGCGTCGTGCGCTGAAGCGCCGCAACGCCCGCTCCCGTGTCCGCACCGCCGTCTGACCACCCCCTAGAGGCCATCAACCCCTAGAGATCCACCTAAAGTTCCAACGGCAGCTCGACCGAAGCTCTCGCTCCATGGCCATCAGGCCGGGGCCCCAACGAGAGCCGGCCACCGAGCTCCCCTTCGACGAGAGTCTTGACGATCGACAGCCCCAGGTTGGTCGAGGTGTCGAGACTGAACCCGTCGGGTAGTCCATGACCGTCGTCCTCGATGGTCACCTGGAGATGCCCGGCGGGTTGTTGTCGTACGGACATCACGATCGTGCCCGTCTCGGGATCGCCGGGACCGCTGCCTCGGTAGCCGTGCTCGACTGCGTTCTGCAGCAGCTCGGTGACGATCATCGCCATCGGCGTGGCCACCTCCGAGGGCAGCGACCCGAACGAGCCCTCGCGGCGCACCCGCACCGTGACGCCGACCGAGGTGACCTCCCCGACCATGGAGGCGAGCCGGTCGGCGATCTCGTCGAACTCGACGGTCTCCTCGACCGCCTGCTGCGAGAGGATCTCGTGGACCAGCGCGATCGATCCGACACGCCGTACGGCCTCGTTCAATGCGTCCTGCGCCACTCCGGAGTCGACCCGGCGCGACTGCATCCGCAGCAGCGCGGCCACGGTTTGTAGATTGTTCTTCACCCGATGGTGGATCTCGCGGATGGTCGCGTCCTTGGTGACGAGCTCGCGATCGCGGCGGCGCAGGTCGGTGACGTCGCGCAGCAGCACCAGCGCACCGATCGCCTCGCCACGCGGCCGAAGCGGGATCGAGCGCATGATGATCGCCATCACGCCGGTGTCGATCTCGGTGTCGCGGTGGGCCCGCCCACCGAGCACCGCGCTCAGCGTCTCCTCGTCGGGGCGCTTGCGCGGGGGCACGAGCGCACGGGTCATCCCCGCCAGCGACTGCCCCGCCAGGTCGCCGGAGAGGCCCAGCCGGCGGAAGACCGAGAGGGCGTTGGGGCTGGCGTAGTCGACGACGCCGTCGGCGTCCACCCGCACGAACCCGTCGCCCACCCGAGGGGTGTCGGTGTGGTCGCTGCGCTGGCCGACCGCCGGGAAGTAGCCGTTGGCGATCATCTGGGTCAGGTCGGCCGCGGTCTGCAGGTAGGTCAGCTCGAGCTTGGAGGGCGTACGTACGCCCAGCAGGTTCGTGTTGCGGCTCAGCACCGCGATGATGCGGCCGGCCCGGCGCACGGGGATGGTCTCGACCCGCACCGGGAGGTCGTCGCGCCATTCCGGGTCACCCTCACGCACCAGCCGGCCGGCGTCGACGGCGTTGTCGAGGGTGGCGTGGCGGCCCTTCGGCACGAACATGCCGACGATGTCGTCGACGTAGGCCGTCGGGCCCGTCGTGGGGCGCATCTGACCGGCCGCCCAGAAGCCGTTGCCCGACTTGTCCGGCAACCACAGGACCAGGTCGGCGAAGGAGAGGTCGGCCAGGATCTGCCAGTCGGCCATGAGCAGCTGAAGCCACCCGACATCCTCGCTGTCGAGGTCGGTGTGGTTCTGGGCAAGCTCACTCAGGGTGGGCACGGGCACAGCGTAGATGTAGACCTTGGTAGGGCATTGCGCGGGTCGGATGTCCACGCGCGGCGGGGTTTGGCAGGATGTTCCCCATGTCGGAGGCGTACTGGCGGGAGGTTCACTCGACCGGTCTCGCCGTACCCACGGACCGGCCCCTGGGCGATCTCACCATCGAGCTCACCCGGATGCTCGGCGACCCCGACCCGGACGTACGCAGCGGGCTGGCCGTGCCCGCCCTGTCGACATGGATCCAGCGCGGTGTCTACGACGACCTGCTCGCAGGTCTGGGCGACGGGATGGCAGCCGGCCTCGTGGTCGGGCTCGGTGACTCCGGCAACAACGGCGTCTTCCGCCGAGCCTCCTCGGTCGAGGCTCTGGCCGAGTGCATCGCCCGCGACAACGCCCGTTCGCTGGTGCCTGCGGGGAAGGTGCTGGAGTGGGGCGACCGGATCGCCACCTGGCTGCTGCGCGAGCGGGATCTGCGCGCCTTCGTTCCCGAGCGCGGCTGGGCGCACGCCGTCGCCCGCGGCGCCGACGCGCTGGGCACCCTGGCCGCCTCCGAGCATCTCGGCAAGCCCGAGCTGACCGTGATCCTCGACGTCGTCGCCGACCGGGTGCTGGCCCGCGGGGACACCATCTACGCCCACGGCGAGCCCGATCGGCTGGCCGCGGCCACGATGTCCGTGCTGCGCCGCAACCTGGTCCCGCTCAACATCATGGAGCCGTGGATCAACCGGATCGTCACCGTCGCGACCGCCACCCCGGAGACACCCGACCGCGACCCGTTCCTGCTCACCGGCAACGCCGAGGCGTTCCTGCGGGCCCTCTACATCCAGCTCGCGCTCAGCAACGACACCCCGCAGATCCGCGGCGACCTGCTGCTGGTCGTGGTCGCGGCGCTGAAGAACTCCAACCGCGCCTACCTGACCTGAATTGGCTCTCACGCACCTGGCTTTGAGAGACTGTCTCGAGGCCCCTCGGGGTCCACGTACCCCAATGGAGGAGATCATCATGGGCAAGACCGGTCGCAAGCGCCGCGCGCGCCGCAAGAAGGGCGCGAACCACGGCAAGCGCCCCAACAGCTGAACACGGCTGTTAACTGACGTGAGAGCCCCAGCCGGTCGGCTGGGGCTCTCGTCGCGTCTGTGGCTGTTTCAGGACCTCGTGCGGAGCTCCTGGATCTGCACCATGATCTTCGCGCGCAGCTCACCCGGAGCGACCTCGGTGCACGAGCGGGCGACGACCGCCTTGACGATGCGCTGCTGGTCGTAGGTCTCCAGGCAGGGGTTGCAGCTCTGCAGGTGGAGCTTGACCTGTTCGGCGTCGGCCTCGGCGAGCTCGTTGTCGATCAGGAAGACGATCTGCTCGAGGAAGTCCGCGCAGTCGCTGGGAGAGGCGTCGTGTTTGTGGGCACTCATGACGCACCTCCACGAGCGCCGGTGAGGTCGTTGGTGCGTACGTAGTCGGAGAGAAGATCGCGCAGCTGGCGCCGGCCGCGGTGCAGCCGCGACATCACGGTGCCGATCGGGGTTTCCATGATCTCGGCGATCTCCTTGTAGGCGAATCCCTCGACGTCGGCGAGGTAGACAGCGAGCCGGAACTCCTCCGGAAGTCGCTGCAGGGCGTCCTTGACCTGCGAGTCGGGCAGGTGCTCGAGCGCCTCCATCTCCGCAGACTTCAGACCGGTCGAGGTGTGTGACTCGGCCCGGGCGAGCTGCCAGTCCTCGACGTCCTCGGACATCGACTGCTGCGGCTGCCGCTGTTTCTTGCGGTAGGTGTTGATGAAGGTGTTGGTGAGGATGCGGTAGAGCCAGGCCTTCAGGTTGGTGCCGGGCTTGAACTGGTGGAAGGAGGAGTACGCCTTCGCGAACGTCTCCTGCACCAGGTCCTCAGCGTCGGAGGGGTTGCGGGTCATCCGCATCGCCGCCGAGTAGAGCTGGTCGAGGAAGGGCAGCGCATCCCGCTCGAAGCGCAGCGCGCGCTCCTCGGGCGTCTCGGTGGCCAGGTCGACCTCATCGTTGTTGTCGCTCATCACGTCCCAGGGTACGCGCGTGAGGATCGGGGCGCCCATCGGCGACACGTTCTCCGCAGGGCGTTCGAGGAGGATGGTCATGCTTCATGAACACCGCGGCGGCCGCCAAACATTCCCTGCTGTCAGGGATCCCTGCAGGCGGCCGCCGGCTACATCAGGACGTCTGCAGGACGAACATGCTCCACGAGGCCGGAGGAAGCTCGGCCTCGAGTGCGCTACCCACGACCTTCGCCGAGTCGAACGTCTTCGGCACGACCCGGTCGGGATCCTCCATGCTGTTCACCGCGAACAGGTCCTCGCCGCCCAGGACCGTCGCCTCGACCAGATCCACGCCGCCGAAGTAGCGCACGTCGGTGGAGAAGGTCACGGACTCCGACGGATGCCGGTTGACGACGAACACCGCCACCCGGCCGTTCTCGGGGTCGTGGGTCGCGACGGCGTCGAGGACGGAGACGTCACCGTGTTTGGCGGTCGCCATCGTCGGAGCGACCACCCGCGGCTCGAGCACCTCCCCCTGAGCGAACCGGGCGGTCAGCGCGAACGGGTGGAAGATCGACTGCCGCCACGCCGGCCCGCCGGGCTCGCACCTGATCGAGCCGATGGTGTTGACCAGCTGGGCCTGGCAGGCGGCGGTCACCCGGTCGCTGTGCTTGAGCAGCGTGATGAGCAGGGAGCCGACGACGACAGCGTCGAGCGCCGTGTAGGCGTCCTCGCTGAGCCGAGGGGCGGAGGTCCACTCCGTCGGGGTGCCCTCCTGCTGGAACTTCTTCAGGTACCACACGTTCCATTCGTCGAAGGAGATGTTGATCCGCTTCGGCGAGGAGAGCTTCGCCCCGATGTGGTCGGCGGTCGCGACGACCTCCCGGATGAAGAGGTCCATGTCGACCGACGAGGCGAGGAAGCTTGCGACGTCCTCGCCCTCGAGCTCGTAGTAGGCGTGCGCCGAGACGAAGTCGACGTCGTCGTAGGTGTGCTCGAGCACGGTCGCCTCCCACGCACCGAAGGTGGGCATCGAGCGGCCCGAGCTGCCGCAGGCGACCAGCTCGAGGTCGGCGTCGAACTGTCGCATGCCTCCGGCCACCTCCTTGGCCAGGCGGCCGTACTCCTCGGCGGTCTTGTGACCCAGCTGCCAGGGCCCGTCCATCTCGTTGCCGAGACACCACATCCGGATGTCGTGCGGCTTGTCAGCGCCGTGCGCGATACGCCGGTCGGACAGCTCGGTTCCGCCGGGATGGTTGGCGTACTCCAGCAGCTCGAGCGCCTCCGCCAGGCCGCGGGTCCCGAGGTTGACCGCCATGATGGGCTCGATCCCGGCCTTCCTCGCCCAGGTCATGAACTCGTTGAGACCGAACGCGTTGGTCTCGATGGTCCGCCAAGCGAGGTCCAGACGGGTCGGCCGCTGGTCGCGCGGCCCGACTCCGTCCTCCCACTTGTAGCCGGAGACGAAGTTGCCGCCGGGGTAGCGAACGGCGGTGACCCCGAGCTCGCGTACGAGATCCAGTACGTCCCCGCGCAGGCCGTCGTCGTCCGCCGTCGGGTGCCCTGGTTCGAAGATGCCGCCGTAGACACATCGACCCATGTGTTCCACGAACGACCCGAAGATCCTCCTGTTGACGGGGGCGACGGTGAACGCCGGATCGATCGTCAGCTTGCCGTTCTCCATGGGTTCCTCTCTCTGGTCTGGGCAGCGGTGTCCCGGGCGCCGGCTGCACGCCGGCGCCCGCAACCCTCGACAGCTACTCGAGCTGGTTCTCCAGGTCGGCCTGCGCCTGGTCCAGCGCCTCCTTGGCCGGGACGCCGTCCCCGAAGACCTGGTTGTACGTGCTGGTCGTGAACACCTCGTCGACCTTGGGCAGGTTCGGGTCGGCGAAGGACTCGAAGTGGCCGATGTCGCCCTTGACCTCGTTGAGCACGTCGAAGAGGTTGGTCCGGAAGTACACGTTGTACTTGTTCTCCGGGTTGTGAGTGACCTCCTTGTCCTCCCACACCGACATGTTCACCGGGTCGAAGCCGAGCTCCTCCCACACAGCGACGTTGGCCTCCGGAGACAGCTTCGCGAACGCGAGCCACTCCATGGCGAAGTCCTTGTCCGGGGAGCTGTCGATCACCGCGGTGCCGGTGCCGCCGCCACCGATCGTGGCGACCTCACCGCCCTCGATGACCGGCGCGGGAGCGATCGCGATGTCGCCGGCAAGGTCGGGCATGTAGTCGACGAACCGGGAGGTGTACCAGGCCGGGTAGACGACAGCGGCATACTCGCCGTCGTTGATGGGGCCGTAGGCCTCCTCGATGTCCGGGCTGCCGCCCGGGATGGTCGAGAGCGCTCCGGCCTTCTGCATCTCCTGCAGCATCCCGACCGCCTCCACGACCTCCGGGCTGTTCACGGTGACATTGCCGTCCTCGTCGAACAGGTTGCCCCCGAGCTGCGCCATGATCAGCGGCTGCACGATGTTCGTGTCGGTGCTGGCGATGCCGAACGCCTTGCCGGTCGCCTTGTTGTACTTGGCCCCGGCCTCCTTGAAGTCGTCCCAGGTCTCGATGGTCTTGTAGTCGACCCCGGCCTTCTCCATCAACGGGACGTTGTAGAAGGCCACCTGAGCCCCGACGTGGGTCGGGTAGCCGAGCTGCTTCCCCTCCCGGTTGTACAGGTCCATCCTGGCCTGCACGATGTCCTCCTCGTACGGCTCCGCGGCCTCGGACAGGTCCGCCAGCGGCGTACGCCCGTCCTCGGTGACGAAGTTGGAGAACTTGTTCACCTCGATGTCCACGACGTCCGGGAGCCCCTTGCCCGAGTTCACCGCCAGCTGGAGCTTGTTGTGCATCTCGTCGTACGGGAAGACCGTGACGTCGAGCTTGATCTCTTTATCGGGGTTCTTCTCGTTCCACGCGTCGGCCATCGCCTCGTAGTAGGTGCCGTGCAGCTCGGCGAACACCCACATGTCGATGCTGGTGCGGCCCTCTGCGTCAGGTCCGCCTTCCTCCTCGGAGCCGCCGCAGGCGCTCAGCGCGAGCGTCGCGGCGAGTCCTGCGGCGAGGAGGGAGGTGATTCTCCGCGTTGTCGTCATGGTTTCTCTCCATCTGTGAGGTTGTGCACGGGGTCAGCCCTTGAGCGCCCCGGCCGTCATCCCAGCGACGAAGAACCGCTGGAACAGCAGGAAGAGCACCAGGACGGGCAGGAGCGAGAACAGAGATCCGATGATCAGCAGCTCGTAGTTGTTCTCGTGCGGGGTGAGCAGGGTGTTGAGCCCGATCGGAAGGGTGAACTTCGACTCCGAGCGCAGCACCAGCAGCGGCCAGAGGAAGTTGTTCCAGATGATCATCCCGTTGAGGATGGCCATCGCCGCGAACGCCGGTTTCGCCACCGGCACCACGATCTTGAAGAAGATGCCGAACTCCGTGGCGCCGTCCATCCGGCCCGCCTCGAGCAGGTCCTTCGGGATGCCGAGGAAGTACTGCCGGAAGTAGAAGATCGTCACCGCGGCGGCCAGGAAGGGCAGCACGATCACCGAGTAGGAGTCGTCCAGGCCGACGTCGTTCACCAGCACGTACAGCGGGAGCATCATGATCTCGAACGGCACGGCCATGAGCAGCAGCACGGCGATGAACAACGCGGTCTTGCCCTTGAACTCGTAGACCGCGAAGCCGTAGGCCACGAACGAGCTGACCAGCAGCGTCCCTGCCACCTGTACGACGGTGAGCAGGATCGAGTTCGCGAACCAGCGGAAGTACGGCCCGGAGTCGGTGAAGAGCATCACGTAGTTGTCCAGGGACAGCGAGCCGGGATCGACGTCGAGCGAGAGTCCCCGCCGGATGACGTCGTTGCCGTCCTGGAACGTCGCGACGAACATGATCAGCAACGGAGCGAGCACGACCAGGGTCAGCACCAGCAGCAGCCCGGTCTGGACGGAGCCGTGCAGCCAGTACGGCAGCTGGATCCTCGTGCGGGTAACCGGCTCGGCACTCAAGACGCGTGCTCCTTCTTGAAGGTTCCGCTGAGCGTGAGGAACGTGAGGTTGATGGCCATGATGACCACGACGAGCACGACGCCGACCGCGGAGGCGAAGCCCAGGTCGTTCTGCTCGATCCCGCGCCGGTAGAGGTAGCCGATCACGGTGAGACCCTGGTCGTTGGGCGAGGCGTTGCCGCGGTAGAGCATGAAGCTCTCCAGGAACATCGCCAGACCGCCGTACACGCTGATGGTGGTGACGTAGACGATGGTCGGCTTCAGGTTGGGCAGGGTGATGTGGAAGAACTGCTGCAGCGTGCTGGCGCCGTCGATGGTCGCGGCCTCGTAGTACTCCTCCGGGATGGACTGCATGCCGGCGAGGAAGTAGAGGATGTTGACGCCCGTCCAGCGCCACATCGCCAGCGCCAGCAGGGCGACCAGCCCGCCGGTGTCGATGCGGAGCCAGCGGACCGGGTCGAGACCGAACAGCCCGACGATCTGGTTCATCAGCCCGGTGCCGGTCTCGGCGAACATCAGCCGGAAGATGATCCCGGCGACGACGACGGAGGTCAGTGCCGGCACGAACATCGAGGCCTTGAACACCGCCTTGACACGGTCGCTGCCGATCTTGGAGTTGATCAGCGCAGCCAGCACCAGCGGGATCGGGATCAGGAGCGCGATGGTCAGCACCATGTAGCGGGCGCTGTTGAACATCGCCTTCCAGAAGAGCCGGTCCTGCCAGAGCCGCTGGTAGTTGTCGAGTCCGATGAAGGAGGCCTGCCCGAACACCACCTCCTGGGTGCTGAGCAGGAAGGTACGCGCGAGCGGGAGCAGCCAGAAGGCGAGGAGCGTGATCACGAACGGCGCGATGAAGAGGTAGGGCGCCGCCTTTCGCGAGTACATCAGCCGCCGGAGAACGACCATCAAGGACTCCTCTTCGCTGAGGCATCACACGCGGGTGGGGAACCCACCGGTTTACGACGATGTATGTCTCTCACCAGCAGGTTTACTACGTGGTAATCAACGCTTATCCTTGTCCTGCCGTCAGACCCCTGTCAAGACCCGAACGTGACATTCGCCACATGGAGTGTCCGAAAGGGCAAGCGGGACGGACGAAAAACACCGATGTAGGCTGCCTCTGAACCGGGGGCACGAGGGAACACGAGGCGACGATGGCTGTGACTATGCGCGACGTCGCGATCCTTGCCCGCGTCTCGCCCAAGACGGTGTCCAACGTGGTGAACGACCATCCGAACGTGCACCCGGACACGCGTGCCCGCGTGCAGCAGGCGATCGCCGAGCTGGGCTACCGCCCGAACCATTCCGCGCGCGGCCTGCGCTCCGGCCGCACCGGCGTCATCGGCCTGGCGGTGCCGGAGCTGAGGCAGGCCTACTTCGCCGAGCTGGCCGATGCGGTCATCGCGGCGGCGGCCAAGCGCGGGCTGAGCGTGATCGTCGGACAGCTCGGAGGCGACCGTGAGCACGAGATCGAGCTCCTCACCCACGGGCTCCCGCAGACCGACGGCCTCCTCTTCAGCCCGGAGCGACTAGGCACCGAGGACCGTGACCTGTTGGCGTACGTCGACTTCCCGCTGGTCATGCTGGGAGAGTGGATCTTCGGCGGACCCACCGACCACGTGACGATGCACAACGTCAGTGCGGCCCGCGCAGCCGTCGAGCACCTGATCTCGCTGGGGCGCCGGCGGATCGCCGTCATCGGCGCCCATCCCGACGACGAGACCCGGCGGATGGGGCCCTCGAACCTGCGGATCCAGGGTTACCGGGAGGCTCTGGCGGCCGCCGGTATCGAGCACGACCCACGGCTCGAGCGCGTGGTCGCGCCCTGGCATCCCGAGGACGGCGCCGACGCGGCCCGGCAGCTGATCGAGTCGGGGCTGGAGTTCGACGCCATCTTCACCCTGACCGACTCGCTCGGGCTGGGTGCACTCCGGGCTCTCGGTGAGGCGGGGCGCGTCGTGCCCCATGACGTGGCCGTGATCGGCTTCGACAACATCTCCATCAGCCACCTCACCATCCCCTCGCTCTCCAGCATCGACCCCGGCCGCACCGAGATCGCGGAGACGGCCGTCAGCATGCTCGTGGAGCGCATCGAGTGGGGCGCCGGTTCGTCGCGGCCGGCACGTCTGCACAAGGCCGCCTTCGACGTGATCGTGCGAGAGTCCTCCGGCGGGGCCGCTTCCGGGGCGCCGCAGACCTCGTCGAGGCGGCCCGCCACGGCACCTCGGACGCTCAACGGTTGAGCCAGGCGAACGGCTCCTTCCCGGCCTCCACCCGGTTGAGGAGCCGCCCGACCTCGGCGATCTCGATCTCGACCACGTCGCCGGGCCGAAGGCTGAAGTCCATGTCGGGGACGATCCCGGTGCCGGTGGCCAGGGCCACACCGTCGGGGAAGTCGTTGGCGGCGAACAGGTAGTCGACGAGCTGCTGGATCGGGCGGACGAGCTGGTCGGACGACGTCCTCGCCGTCACGACCTCTTGTCCGCTCCTGCGGACCACCAGGGTGATGTCGAGGCCGGTGGGGTCGAGGACCTCCCAGGCCGGCCTGATGCCTGCCGCGAGCGCTGCTGCACCTGCGTACACCTTGGCCTGGGACAGGTAGAGCGGGTTCTCGCCCTCGATCGAGCGGGAGCTCATGTCGTTGCAGACCGTGTAGCCGATGATCTCGCCGTGGGCGTTGATCACGACCGCGAGCTCGGGCTCGGGTACGTCGTGGCCGGAGTCGGCCCGGATGCCGACCGGCTCGCCGGAGGTGACCAGGCGCCAGGCCGGCGCCTTCAGGAAGAGCTCGGGCCGCTGCGCGGAGTAGACCTTGTCGTAGACCGACCGCTCGGCGCTCTCCTCCATCCGGGCGCTGCGCGAGCGGGCGTAGGTGACGCCGGCGCACCACAGCTCGGCCCGCCCGTCCAGCGGGGCGAGCAGACGTGCGGACGCGGCCGGGACCGGCGTGGCGAAGGCGGACTCCACGGTGGCCCGCAGCTCGTCGCGTGGCATCGCGAGGAGATCCGCCATGGACCCGACATCGCTCACCGGCGCGATCGAGTCGTCCCTGCGTACGCCGACCTGGGGGCCGTTGCCGCTGTCGTATCGGACAAGGTGCATCGTCTGCTCCTCAGTGGTTGTCGCGTGGGGTGCCCTTGGTCTGCACCACGCGCTGGTACTTCACAGCGGGCTCGAGGACCATGCCGTCGGCGAGCTGGCCGACCATGGACCGCTGGATCTCCTGCCACGGCGTCTGCGACTCCGGCACCGGGAACTCCCCGAGCGCCTCGCGCCGCTCGGCCAGCTCTTCGTCCGAGACCAGCATGTCCGCCCGTCCCTGGTTGAGGTCGATCCGGACACGATCATCGGTACGCAGCAGTGCCAAGCCTCCTCCGGCGGCCGCCTCGGGCGAGGCGTTGAGGATCGAGGGCGACCCTGACGTACCGGACTGGCGACCGTCGCCCACGCAGGGCAGCGAGTGCACACCCCGCTCGATGAGCGCGGCCGGCGGCTGCATGTTGACGACCTCGGCCGAGCCGGGATAGCCGATCGGGCCGACACCCCGGATGAACAGGATGCACCCCTCGTCGATCTCGAGCGCGGGGTCGTCGATGCGCGCGTGGTAGTCCTCGGGCCCGTCGAAGACGATCGCGCGGCCCTCGAACACGTTCGGGTGCTCGGGGCCGGAGAGGTAGCGATCGCGGAACTCCGCCGAGATGACGCTGGTCTTCATGATCGCGCTGTCGAACAGGTTCCCGGTCAGCACGATGAAGCCAGCGGCCTCCACGAGCGGGTTGTCGAAGCCGCGGATCACCTCGGCGTCCTCGCTCACCGTGTCGCGGCAGTTCTCGCCGATGGTCCGTCCGTTCACGGTGAGCGCATGCTCGTGGATCAGCCCGTGACGCATCAGCTCGTGGACGACGGCCGGCACGCCGCCCGCGCGGTGGAACTCCTCACCGAGGAATCTGCCCGCGGGCTGCATGTCGACCAGGAGCGGGATCCGGTGCCCGACCGTCTCCCATTCCTCGATGCCGAGGTCGACCCCGATGTGCCGGGCGATCGCGTTGATGTGGACCGGCGCGTTGGTGGAGCCTCCGATCGCCGAGTTCACGACGATCGCGTTCTCGAACGCGTCCCTGGTCAGGACGTCGGAGGGCTTGAGGTCCTCGTGCACCATCTCGACGATGCGCCTGCCGGTCAGATAGGCCACCCGGCCGCGATCGCGGTGCGGTGCCGGGATCGCGGCCGAGCCGGGCAGGCTCATCCCGAGGGTCTCGGCGAGGCTGTTCATCGTGGCGGCGGTGCCCATGGTGTTGCAGTGGCCCGGCGACGGCGCGGAGGACGCGATCAGCTCGGTGAACTCCGCCTCGTCGATCTCTCCTGCCGCGAGCATCTCGCGTGCCTTCCAGATGATCGTGCCCGAACCGATGCGCTCCCCCTTGAGCCAGCCGTTGAGCATCGGCCCGCCGGAGAGCACGATGGCCGGGATGTTCACCGTGGCCGCCGCCATCACGCAGGCCGGCGTGGTCTTGTCGCAACCGGTCGTCAGCACCACCCCGTCGAGGGGATATCCGTAGAGGACCTCAACCAGACCGAGGTAGGCGAGGTTGCGGTCCAGCGCCGCCGTCGGCCGCTTCCCCATCTCGTGGATCGGGTGCACCGGGAACTCGAACGCGATCCCACCCATCTCCCGGATCCCGTCGCGTACGCGCTGCGCGAGCCCGAGATGGTGCCGGTTGCAGGGCGCCAGGTCCGAGCCGGTCTGAGCGATGCCGATCACCGGCTTGCCCGACTGGAGCTCCTCTCGCGTCACGCCCCAGTTCATGTAGCGCTCGATGTAGAGCGCCGTCATCGCGGGGTTGGCTGGGTTGTCGAACCAGTCCTGGCTGCGCAGTCGATGGGGGTTTACCACGTGGTAAACCCTAGCGTCGCAACTCACGGCCCGCCCGCAAAGTCACGACGGCCTCGGCTCGACGAGGCGATCGAGCTAGGCGATGACCTCGCGGACCAGCCACTCCAGCGTGGACTCGACCAGGATCGCGTCGGCATCGGCCTGGGTGATCGGGCCTCGCTTGCCGACGATGAGGGAATGGTCCGCACCCGGGATCGGGGTCACCTCGATCCCCTCGGGGAACTCCTCGGGCCTGCCGAACCGGTCGCGGGTGCCCTGCAGCACCAGGGTCGGCACCCTCGCCTCCAGCAGCTCGTGGGCACGCGAGATCTGAGGCTTGCTGACCGGGTGCAGCGGGAAGGCCAGGCAGAGCGCACCGGCGGCGCCGAACCCGCGCGCCGTGCGGACCGCCGAGCGGGCACCGGCCGAACGGCCTCCGACCACCAGCGGCGTACGCACCCGCATCCAGTTGGCCGCCAGCGTCAGCGCGGCGTCGAGGGACTTGGGCGGCGTGGCGACCGGCTTCCCCTTGACCCGCCAGGGCTGCTCGAAGCGGACCACGGTGATCCCCTGGGCCGGCAGCGCGTCGTTGAGCGCCATCAGGTCGTGAGTGTCGATGCCGTTGCCGGCGCCGTGGGAGAGCAGCAGCGTCGCCTGTGGTCGTCGCGCCCGGCGGGTGTAGAGCCGCCCCTCCCCGTAGGGCGTGTCGATCATCTGCGTCGTGGTTCCACCCATGTCATCACCAGGTTTCCTCGAGCGGCAGCGGCTCGATGAGTTCATGGCCGTTGTTGCGTACGTTGCTCACCAGCGTCGAGACCGGGTAGGCCTCCAGCCGGCCGGGCGCCGCCGGGGTCAGCAGGTCCACGTCGCCGGGCCGGGTCGGGTCGAGCCACTGGTCCCAGCGCTCCCGCTCGACCATGAGCGGCATCCGGTCGTGGATCCGGCCCAGGGAGTCCTCCGCCTCGGTGGTGATCACCGTGCAGCTCCACAGCCAGCGGCTGGGATCGTCCTCCGCCTTGGCGGGGTCGGGCCAGAGCTCGTAGAGCCCGGCCATCGCCAGCACTCCCCCGTCCTTCGGGGTGATGAAGTAGGGCTGCTTGCGGGGCTTGCCCTTGGCCGAAGCGGAGCCCGAGGCAGTTCGCGGAGCGTCGACGGCCTCCGTGGCGTACCACTCGAAGTAGCCGTCGGCAGGCAGCAGGCAGCGGCGCTTGGCGAAGGCCCGGCGGTAGGCGGGCTTCTCGCCCACCGTCTCCATCCGGGCGTTGATCATCCGGTTGCCGATCTTGACGTCCTTGGCCCAGGAGGGAACCAGGCCCCAACGTACGGAACGGAGCTGACGCTCGCTGGTGGCGTTCTCCTCATGGGGCGGACGCTCGAGGACGGCGTAGACCTGGTCGGTCGGCGCCACGTTGTAGCTCTCGGTGAGCGGCTCCTGCAGGCGCAGCTCATCGATCTCGAACTCCTCGGCCAGCTCGTCGGGTTGGCGGCTGGACGCGTAACGACCGCACATACGTTCACCTTAGCGCCGCAGGACAGTGCTGTTTCCAGGTATTACGAGGCTCCGCGGGCGAGCTCGTCGAGCAGGAAGCCGGCGGACCTGTCGTTCTCCGGAAGCCCCTCGATCCAGATCCGGTCGGCACTGTGCTCGACCATCCGCTTGAGGAGGCCGAGCCTCTTGACCAGCGTCTCGTCGCGCGGGGCCACCACGACCATCCGGCTGTGGCCGACCTGGCCGACGGCGGCCGCACCCGCGAAGACTGTGCGGGCGGTCTGGCCCAGCAGGGACATCCTGCGGGCGGTGGCGATGCTGTCGGTCTTCCCGCGGGTGCCGGGGACGTGGGCGTCGGTGACGACCAGCGCGTGGCTGCACGCCTTGGCCTCGCGGTAGAGATCGGAGATGCGCTCGCGTACGTGCGCGAGCGTGGAGAGGCCGGTGAGCGGGTCGGCACAGGAGATGGTGTGCAGATAGCCGAGCGTCGCCTCGCTCCAAGCGACGGAGAGTGCGTGCACCTCGGCGAAGGCCGGGTCCCGGCTGTGGACGGTCTGGGTCGTCATCCGGAGGTCCTCGAGGCTCTCCCCGAGCGACACACCGGTCTCGGCGAGGTCATGACCGACCACCCAGCAGGCCTCGGCGACGTAGCTGCTTCGCTCGGCCAGCGCCTCCGCGACGGCCTCGAACCGTGGCGGGAGCGCCGCCCGCTGCTCATCGGAGAGCTCTGTGGTCTCAGGCGGGGTGGACGCACGCGCACGCCAACCCCGGGAGAACAGTCGCACGACTCACCTCTTTCCTCGTGTTTCCAGGCGTTGCTGTGGTTCCTCGTTCGAAATCGTCGGGTCGTGGATACAGTGGTGCTCGCGCCGATCTCCTGCGCGCTCACGTGGACGTGACGGGCGAAATCGGTGAACATGACGCGATAGAGACCCACCTTTTCCGGGTTTCTCGAAACTTGTTGTCCGATCCCGGGAAGGAGGCGTGACGTGCGACCCGACGCCATCGTTAGCACAACGCATGTCTCCCGTCGGCGCAACCCGCGTCATACCTCCGTCCTTCTAACGTCTCTGGTGCCGTGAGCGAAACGACCCCCACCTCTCTACCCACCCTCGACGCCCCTGGCGACGCCGAGCTGATCACCGCCGTCCGCGGCGGTGACCTGGATGCGTACGGGACGCTGTTCGAGCGCCACGTCGAGGCTGCTCGCCGCCTCGCCCGTCAGCTGGTCTCGCCGGGAGACGCCGACGACCTCGTCTCCGAGGCGTTCGCCAAGGTGCTCAACGTGCTGCAGCGGGGCGGTGGCCCGGACCTGGCCTTCCGCGCCTACCTGCTGACGTCGCTGCGTCGGCTCCACGTGGACAAGATCCGGGCCGCCTCGAAGCTGACCACCACCGACGACCTGACGCCCTTCGACCCGGGCGTGCCCTTCGAGGACACCGCGGTCTCGGGCTTCGACAACCAGGCCGCCGCCAAGGCGTTCCAGCAGCTCCCCGAACGCTGGCAACAGGTGCTGTGGCACACCGAGGTCGAGGGCCAGAAGCCGGCTGAGATCGCGCCGATGCTCGGCATGTCGGCCAACTCGGTCTCCGCGCTCGCCTACCGGGCCCGCGAGGGCCTCAAGCAGGCCTTCATCTCGATGCACGCGCAGGACGCCGTCGAGGAGGCATGCGCCACCACACGCGCGAACCTGGGTGCCTACATCCGCAACGGCCTGTCCAAGCGCGACTCGAAGAAGGTCGACGACCACCTGCAGGACTGCCGCCCCTGCACCGCGATCTACCTCGAGCTCACCGAGGTCAACTCCGGGATGGGTGCTTGGCTCGCTCCGGCCCTGCTCGGCGCCGCGGGCGCGGGCTACCTCGCCGTCGGTGGCGGCGTCGCCGCCAAGGGCGGTGTGGTGCTCTTCTTCGGGCGGATCAGGGACTGGGTGCTGGGCGACCCTGTGGGACGTACGGTCGCGGGTGGTGCCGGTGTCGCGGCCGCCGCTGCCGTGGTCGCCGGCCTCGCGCTCACCGGCGGCGACCCGGCACCCGAGGTGCCGGCCGCTGAGGAGCCCGCCGCGGAGGCACCCGCCGACCCGGCACCCGCGGCTCCTCCCGCCGCACCGCCTGCGGCCCCGCCCGCAGATCAGCCCGCGGCCCCGCCGGCCGCGCCTCCCGCGGACCAGCCGGCCGACCAGCCCACCGACACGGCCCGGGCCCAGGCCCAGGAGGCACCGGTCATCACCTCACCTCTGCCCGAGGTGCAGGTCGCTCCGGGTGGCAAGGCGGTCATCGACCTGACCCAGGGAGCCAGCGACGCCGACGGCGACCCGCTCTCGGTCAAGGAGGCCACGGTCGCCGCGCCCGCTCACGGCACCGTCACCAAGGGCGGCGCCGCCACCTCGGGCGGCAAGGGCGGCGGTGTCAGCGGCGCGATCTTCGGTGGCCTGCGGATGGCCGGCGAGCCGGTCACGACCGTCACCTACGTCGCCGACAAGGGCTGGCGCGGCACCGACACGATCGAGTACGTCCTCACCGACGGCAAGGGCGGCGAGGTCGCCGGCACCGTGGACGTGACCACCCCCAACGCGGACCCCAGGGCCCTCGGCGACGCCGCGACCCTGACCCGGACTCCCGGGTCGAACGGCAACGGTCAGGGCAACAACGGCACCGGAAACGGCAACCAGCCGTCGACGGCGCAGGGCACCATCGACGTACTCGCCAACGACACCGACGACAACGGCGACACCCTCGACCTGGTCGAGATCGTGGACCAGCCCGCGCACGGCCGGGCCGAGATCGTCGACGGCAAGGTCGTCTACGCGATGACCGCCGGCTACGACGGCAGCAGCGACACCTTCACCTATCGAATCTCGGACGGCCACGGCGGCAAGGACGTCGGCGCCGTGGAGGTGACCTTCGAGGACGCTCCGAAGCACGACCCAAAAGTCGAGGTTAGCGCCACCCAGCAGGACGGCGGGTTCGGTGCGTCGTTCCTCGGTCTGTCCGGGTGGGCGAGCTACGTGGCCGCCACCGCAGAGGTCACCGGCCTCCCCGAGGCCGCGGCCGGTCGCTCGACCAAGCTCGTGATCACGGTGACGGGCATGGAGCCGGCCTACCTCGGCTGGCAGGCCTGCGGCACCTTCGCTCCCCCGCCGTCGGGCAGCACCTACTCCTACGAGTGCGAGCTGGCCGGTGACGGCACGGCGGCACAGGTCAACTTCATCCCGAAGGCGGGCGAGACGTGGGCCTTCGACGCCCGCATCGTGCCGGCCGGCTACGAGGACAGCGACGCGAGCAACAATCACCGCAGCGTCTCCGGGTCCTCCGGCCAGGAGCCCACGCCGACCCCGACGCCCTCGCCCACCGAGACCCCGGACGTGCCACAGGTACCCACCCCGCCGACGACCCCGGACGTCCCGCAGGTGCCCACCCCGCCGACCACTCCGGACGTGCCCCAGGTGCCGACTCCCTCCTCGGATCTGCCCAGCGACCCCGGCACCCCGAGCGAGAGTCCCTCGCTGCCTGACCAGCCTGAAGAGCCTGAAGAGCCCAGCGACAGCGCCGACCCGGACGAGGAGCCCGAGATCGAACGCGGTGCCGTGACCGACGGTCTGACCTGGGAGGGTTTCCTGAAGGCGCTCGGGATCGGCTGAGCCCGTCGCCGGTTTCCATCCCTGGTGACCGACGGCCGCCTCGGCTCTCAGAACCTCTAAAGTTGGACCTGTGACTACGACGACCGACCGTGCCGCTGACCCTGCCAACGGACCGGCCGACCCCTGGCCGGCGCCCCGGGCGCGCGGTCCGGTGACCGCGACGGTGTCGCTGCCCGGGAGCAAGTCGCTCACCAACCGGGCGCTGCTGCTGGCCGCGATCGCGGACGGGCCGAGTGTCGTACGCCGCGCCCTGCGCTCGCGCGACACGCTGCTGATGGCGGCAGCGCTGACGTCGCTGGGGTCGCAGGTGGACACCTCGGGCGAGGACTGGGTCGTCACGCCCGGGACGTTCGGCGCCGACGCCGACGTCGACTGCGGGCTGGCGGGGACGGTGATGCGGTTCGTGCCTCCGGTGGCCGCGCTCTCCACCGGCACGATCGCCTTCGACGGCGACCCGCACATGCGCAAGCGGCCGGTCGGCGAGGTGCTGCGCGCGCTTCGCGACCTCGGCGTGGACATCGAGGGTGACGGGCTGCCGTTCACCATCCGCGGCGCCGGTTCGGTGCCCGGCGGCACCGTGGTGGTCGACGCCTCGGCCTCGAGCCAGTTCATCAGCGCGCTGCTGCTGGCGGGGGCTCGCTACGAGCAGGGCGTGGACATCCGCCACGAGGGCAAGCCGGTGCCCTCGCTGCCCCACATCGACATGACGGTCGCGATGCTGCGCGAGCACGGCGTCGCGGTCGACGACTCGGACGCCAACCGCTGGACCGTGGCACCGGGACCGATCAAGGCCCTGGACCGCACCATCGAGCCCGACCTGTCCAACGCGGCCCCGTTTCTGGCGCTGGCTGCGGTCTCGGGCGGCACGGTGACCGTGCGCGACTGGCCGCAGACCACCGACCAGCCGGGCGACCAGCTGCGCGAGGTGCTCTCGCTGATGGGCTGCGAGGTTCAGGTGGGCGACGAAGGGCTCACCGTGACCGGCCCGGAACGGCTGACCGGCATCGACCTGGACATGCACGACATCGGCGAGCTCACTCCGGCGGTCGCGGCGCTCTGCGCCCTCGCCGAGACGCCCTCGCACCTGACCGGCATCGGCCACATCCGCGGCCACGAGACCGACCGGCTCGCCGCGCTCGCCCAGGAGCTGGGCGCACTCGCGGCGGACGTCACCGAGCACCCCGACGGGCTGACCATCCGGCCGGCGACGCTTCACGGCGGGGTGTTCCACACCTATGCCGACCACCGGATGGCCCATGCTGGCGTGATCATCGGCGCCGCGGTCGAGGACGTCCTGGTCGAGAACATCACCACCACCTCCAAGACCTTCACCGACTTCGCGCCCTTCTGGGCAGACCTGTTCTGACGACATGGCGAAGGCACAGCGGCGCTACGGGACCGAGGACGTCGAGCACTACGACCGTCCCCGGCGCCGCACCCGGCCGCGGACGAAGGACCGGCCCAGCTATGACGACGCCGACCTCGGGCGGGTGATCACGGTCGACCGTGGCCGGTTCACGCTGGTCATGGACGACGTCCCCGACGTCGAGGTGTGGGCGGTCAAGGCCCGGCCACTGGGCCGCAAGGGTGTGGTCGTGGGCGACCGGGTCAAGGTCGTCGGCGACACCTCGGGCGCGGAGGGCGCACTGGCCCGGATCGTCGAGGTCGAGCCCCGGGAGACGGTGCTGCGGCGTACGGCCGACGACGACGACCCCGTCGAGCGGGTCGTGGTCGCCAACGCCGACCAGCTGGTGATCGTCACCGCGATCGCCGACCCCGAGCCACGCACGGGGTTCATCGACCGCGCGCTGGTGGCTGCCCTGGAGGCGGGCATCGACCCGCTGCTGTGCATCACCAAGTCCGACCTGGCCGACCCGGAGTCGCTGGTCTCGATCTACCGGTCGCTTGGGGTGCCGTGGGTGGTGACCCAGCGGGGCGGCGACATGAGCGCGCTGCAGGAGAAGCTCGAGGGACGTACGTCCGTCCTCCTCGGCCACAGCGGGGTGGGCAAGTCGACGCTGGTCAACGCGATCGTTCCCGACGCCGGCCGCGAGGTCGGGCACGTCAACGCGGTCACCGGGCGCGGACGGCACACCTCCACCTCGGCGTTGATGCTGCGGCTCCCGGGGGACGGCTGGATCGTCGACACCCCGGGGATCCGTACGTTCGGGCTGGCGCACGTCGAGCCGGAACGGCTCATCGTCTCCTTCCCCGATCTGCAGGAGGCGACGGCCGAGTGCCCGCGCGGCTGCTCGCACGCCGCCGATGCGCCGGAGTGCGGGCTGGACATCGCGATCGAGGACGGGAGGCTCGATCCGGAGCGGGTCGCCTCGTTCCGTCGCCTGCTCGAGGCGCGGTCGGTGCCGACGTACGCTCTCTGACAGGTCGCACCATCGATGCCCCGGCCCGTGTTTTCGTGGGGAACCGGTTACCAGGGGAGGGTTCGCAGGGAGAGCGGAGCCACTAGAGTGGATCCTCGTGGCGAGCACTCCTGACTACAACGACGACCTGCGGCTGGCGCACCTGCTGGCCGACGACGCCGACTCGCTGTCGACGTCGCGGTTCAAGGCGCTCGACCTGCACGTCATGACCAAGCCCGACCTCACCCCCGTCTCGGACGCGGACAAGGCCGTGGAGGAATCCATCCGGCGCACGCTCTCCCGCGCGCGAACGCGCGACGCGATCACCGGCGAGGAGTCGGGATCCTCCGGCTCCTCCAGCCGACGCTGGATCGTCGACCCGATCGACGGCACGAAGAACTTCGTGCGCGGCGTGCCGGTCTGGGCCACCCTGATCGCTCTCGCCGTCGACAACGAGGTCGTGATGTCGGTCGTCTCCGCGCCCCAGCTCGGGCGGCGCTGGTGGGCGGCGAAGGGCCAGGGGGCCCACACCGGCAAGTCGCTGATGAAGTCGACCCAGTGCCAGGTCTCGGACGTACGCCGCCTGGAGGACGCCTCGATGTCCTACTCCTCGCTGCACGGCTGGGAGGAGCGCGAGCGGCTCGAGGACTTCCTGGCGCTGATGCGCAGCTGCTGGCGCACCCGCGCCTACTCCGACTTCTGGTCCTACATGCTCGTCGCCGAGGGTGCCGTCGACATCGCGGTCGAACCGGAGCTCGAGGTCTACGACATGGCCGCGCTGGACATCATCGTGCGCGAGGCCGGCGGGCAGTTCACCTCGCTGGCCGGTGACCCGGGGCCGTGGGGCGGCAACGCGCTGGCCACCAACGGCCACCTGCACGACGCGGCGCTCTCCTTCCTGGGCGGGCTCCCCGACGGCAGCAACGACGCCGACTGGCCGGCCGCACAGCCCGGGTCGGTCACCGCGTTCCGTCGTCCGGCAACCGAGTGACGGTGTCACACCAACCTCTGGCGTGACGCGAGTCACAGCCGCTACCGTTGATGCATGAAGATCGCGGACGTACTCACTCGCAAGGCGATCGCAGAAGTCGTCACGATCGCATCAACCGCCACCGTGCGTGATCTGCTCGGGGTGCTGGCCGAGCACGGCATCGGTGCCTGTGTGGTCAGCGGCGACGGCACCGCCGTGGCCGGGATCGTCTCCGAGCGTGACGTCGTGCGACGGCTGCACGAGAACGACGCGCTCCTCGCCGCCGAGGTCTCCTCGATCATGACCGCCGAGGTCGAGACCTGTGCCCCCGAGGCGACCATCGACGAGATCCTGGGCATCATGACCCAGCGCCGGATCCGGCACATGCCGGTCGTCTCCGCCGACGGTGAGCTGGTCGGCATCGTCAGCATCGGCGACCTGGTCAAGCACCGCATCGACCAGCTCGCCTTCGAGCGCGACCAGCTCGAGGCGTACGTCCACCAGACGTAGGTCTCATCTGAGCAGCTGCCGTGACGATGGCCGCGGCGGCGACCAGGGCGGTAGCGGGCCAGCCGAACCACTCGACGGCCGCCACACCACATGCGGTGCCGAGGCTGCCCCCGACGAAGTAGACCAGCATGTAGGCGCTGTTGAAGCGCGCCGGTGCAGCCGGGTCGATCGCCAGGACGGTGCTCTGATTGGCGACCTGGGCGGCGAACAGCCCGGCGTCGAAGATCGCGAGACAGATCAAGGTCACCACGGTGTTCGAGAGGCTGAACCCGAGGGCGACCGCGGCCGCTCCGGCGAGGAGGAGGCCGGCCAGGATCACGCGTCGAGCGCCCACCCGGTCGGTCCACCTTCCGGCGACCTGCGTGGCCAGGAGGCCCGACAGGCCGGCCAGTGCGTACAGGCCGATCTGCTCGGCTGACAAGGAGTGGGGCGCCTCGGACAGCGCTACGGCGATGCCGGCCCACACCGTGCAGAACGCGAAGAACCACAAGGAGCCCCGCAGAGCGGCAGAACGCAGAACAGGGTGGCGAACGATCAGCCCCGGTACCGATCGCAACGAAGCGAGATAGCCACGACCGCCGGCCACCGCCGCGTCGGGCAGCACCAGCACGCAGCCCAGGGCGATGAGTCCACAGGTGGCGGCGAGCACGAGCAGCATCACGCGCCATCCGAACTCGCCGGTCAGCCAGCCGCCGACGATTCGACCGCCGAGGACCCCGACCGAGATGCCTGCGGTCACCGTCCCCAGCACGGTGGCACGCCGTCGAACCGGCGCCAGCCGACCTGCGAACGAGCTCAGACCGGCCCCGACGGATGAGCATGCTCCGATCACGACCATCCCCGCCCCCAGGAGCGTCACGGTGCCGGCGGCAGCACTGACTGCGAGCCCGAGCGCCAGGACCCCGAACTGCGCGGCGAGGACCCGTCCCGGAGGAAGCCGGTCGACCAGAGGCACGAGAAGTGCGAGTCCGATCATGTAGCCGACGGGGCCGCCGGCAAGAGCCAGTCCGATAGACGCGATGTCGGTGCCGAGCGAGTCGGCCACCGTCGTGATCGCGGGCTGCATCGGGTAGATGGTCGCGGTGCCGACGGCGGCCGCCGTCGCCATGAACACGATCACGGAGACGCTGAGTCGCGCTGGCACCTCTGCGGTGTCGGTCTGGTCGCTCTGGTCTGTCTGGTCGGTCTGCATGCTGCAACCGTAGGGAGACCGAGCCTCCCGAACCGGCGGGAAAACGACGTCACCATCGGGGCGAGGGTCGACCCGATCATCACGGCCGGGTCGACGCATCCGGGCTCGGGACACGACCTGACCTTCACAGGACCTGCACAACTTCTGCAGGCTTTCCGGCGGCTCCGGCTTCTAGCCTGAGCATGTGCCAGAACATGTGAGCGCCACCCGCCGGGTCCTCGTCGTCGAGGACGAGCCGGTCATCAACCAGGCCGTCTCGGACCGGCTCACCGCCGAGGGATACGACGTCGTCCGGGCGTGGGACGGGCCGGGAGCGGTCTCCTCCTTCGAGGAGACCTCGCCGGACCTGGTCGTCCTCGACGTGATGCTGCCGGGCTACGACGGCCTCGAGGTGTGCCGCCGGATCCAGGCCGTACGCCCCGTGCCGGTGCTCATGCTCACCGCCCGTGTCGACGAGGCCGATGTGCTGGTCGGGCTCGGGGTCGGGGCCGACGACTATCTCACCAAGCCGTTCCGGGCGCGTGAGCTGGTCGCGCGGGTCAACGCGCTCCTGCGGCGGGTGGAGCGGGCGGCCGAGCTGGCCGGGTCGGCGAGGCGTACGGCTGAGATCGGCGGGCTGCGGATGGACTCGGCCGCCCGCCGGGTCTGGGTCGACGGGTCCGAGGTGCGGCTGACGCCGACCGAGTTCGACCTGCTGGCCTGTCTCGCCGCCGACCCGGGCGCCGTGGTCACTCGCGAGCGGCTGCTCGCCGAGGTCTGGGGATGGAACGACGCCTCGGGCACCCGCACCGTCGACAGCCACGTGAAGGGGCTGCGGGCCAAGATCGGGTCCGCGCGGGTCCGCACCGTGCACGGGGTCGGGTACGCGCTGGAGGCCGGCGAATGACTCCGCTGGAACGGGTCTCCTCGATCAAGGTCAAGCTCGGCCTGCTGGTCGCGGCGAGCGCCCTGGTGGCGGCGGTCGTCGCCTCCGTCGGGCGCGTCACCGGGGTCTCGCCGTGGATCTCGATCCCGGTCACGATCGGGATCGCGCTCGCGGTGACCCAGTTGCTGGCGGCCGGGATGACCTCGCCGCTGCGGCAGATGACGGTCGCGGCCCGTCGGATGGCCCGGGGCGACTACTCGGTCTCGGTGCCGGCCGGCGGGGCCGACGAGGTCGGCCAGCTGGGCCGCGCGTTCAACACGATGGCCAGCGATCTCGGCGCGGTCGACCGCCAGCGCCGCGATCTGGTCGCCAACGTCTCCCACGAGCTGCGTACGCCGCTGGCGGCTCTCACCGTCGTGCTGGAGAACCTCGTGGACGGTGTCGGGTCGGATCCCGCCGCGCTCGAGACCGCGCTCGGCCAGGCCGAGCGCCTGAGCCGGCTGGTCGAGGACCTCCTCGACCTGGCGCGCGTCGACGCGGGCAAGGCGCCGTTGAGCACGTCGTCGGTCGACCTCGGACCTCTCCTGGAGGCCTGCGTCGCGGAGGCGCGGGTCAACGGGCGGCCGGTCACCTACGAGATCGACGCGCCGGACTCTCTTGTCGTCGAGGCCGACGCCGATCGGCTCAGCCAGCTCGTCGTCAACCTCCTCGACAACGCCTCCCGGCACAGTCCGCGTGACGGTGTGGTGGTCGTGCGCGCCGGTCTCGACGGCGAGCGCTACCACCTCGAGGTGCTCGACTCCGGACCCGGTGTCCCGGTCGCCGACCGGAGTCGCGTCTTCGAGCCCTTCGGCACCCTCAGTGCCTCCACCGAGGGCGGCGGGACCGGGCTCGGACTCGCCATCGCCCGGTGGGTCACCGATCTGCACGGCGGCTCCATCGCCTTTCTCGACCCGCTGCCCGAGAGCGCGGGCGCTGCGGGCGCTCGGGTGCGCGTCGACCTTCCGCTGCGGCCACCCGCGCGTCCCATCACCAGTCATCTCACCCCCACCCATGAGGAGAGCCAGATGCCCACCACTCCCCCGGCGGCCGAACCCGCCCAACCCGCCGAACCCTCCCAGCCGGTCGACGCGCCCACGACGGACGTCAAGGCCTACGCCACCCCGTCGGTCCTCGACGACATCTTCGGCACGTACTGGCCCGACTCCGGTGTCACGGGCCGGTTCGGGCTCTTCATCGGCGCTGTGGTCGCCGGCCTGCTCGGCGGGTTGCTGATCCCCGACCGCAATGCCGGTCTCGGCACCGTCATCGTGCTCCTGGCCGCCGGGGCGGTCGTGATGCTGGCGAGCGAGCGACGCCGCGGCTGGTTCTCGATCGCCTGCTACGTGCTGTTCGCGCTGCTCTCCTCGGTCGCGGTGTTCCGCGACGCCGAGTGGATCGTCGTCCTGTGCCTGCTCACCGCGATCGCGGTGATCCTCTGCGCCTCGACCGGAGCCAAGACGCTGCTCGGGATCGTGCTGACCGGGATCTCCTGGCCGCTGGCCGGACTGCGCGGGATCCCGTGGCTGGGCCGCACGCTGACCAGCGTCTCAGGCCACGGTCACGGAGCCGCGGTCGCACGCACCACGGTTCTCTCGCTGCTCGGGCTGGTGATCTTCGGGCTGCTGTTCACCACCGCCGACGCGGTCCTGGGCAGCTGGGTGGACCAGTTCGTCCCGGACGTACGTCCCGACACCGTCGCGGCTCGGATCTTCATGACCGTGTTCGTCTTCGGGGTCGTGATGGGCGCCGCCTACCTGGCGGTGAACCCGCCCCGGATCGACCGCAGCGAGCGTACGTCCCAGCCCGTCGCCAACCGCTACGAGTGGCTGGCCCCGGTCGGTGTCGTCGTCGCGGTCTTCGCGGCGTTTCTTGTCGCCCAGGCAACCGCGGTCTTCGGCGGCGAGGACTACCTGCGCGAGACCACGGGGCTGACGTACGCCGAATACGTCCATCAGGGGTTCGGTCAGCTCACCGTCGCCACCGCGCTGACCCTGCTGGTGATCTGGGCGGCGGCGCGCAAGGCGCCGGTGGAGACCGTCGCCGACCGGCTGTGGCTCCGGGTCGCGCTCGGGCTGCTGGCCGCCGAGGCGCTGGTCGTCGTCGGGTCGGCGCTGTATCGGATGCACCTCTACCAGGAGGCGTACGGCTTCACCCAGCTCCGCCTGCTCGTGGACGTCTTCGAGGCCTGGTTGGGTCTGCTGGTGATCGCCGGGCTGGTCGCCGCGGTGGCCGGCGGCGCGATCGGCGGCGGTCTCTGGCTCGGCCGGTTCGCGCTGGTCAGCGGTGCCGTCGCGCTCCTCGGGATCGCCGCGATCAACCCGGACTCCTGGATCGCCGAGCACAACGTCTCGCGCTACGAGGAGACGGGGAAGATCGACACCGACTTCCTCTCCGGGCTCAGCGACGACGCGGTGCCGGCCCTGGAGAAGCTCCCCGACGACCTGCGTCGATGCGTACTCGTTCCCAACGACCGCACGGGCGACTGGCTCGAGTGGAACCTCGGTCGGGAACGAGCCGATGGCATGACCCCGGGTTACAACTCGCCGACCGCCGTGCCCGACCAGGGCACGCTGTGCCCGCCCGAGCTGGAATACATAGACTGACGGCATGAGCCAGAAGCCAGAGATCGACTTCGTCGACCCCACCCCTCCGACCGACCTCGTCATCAAGGACATCACCGTCGGTGACGGCGAGGAGGCCACCGAGCGCGACCGCGTCTCGGTCCACTACGTCGGCGTGGCGCTGTCCACCGGCGAGGAGTTCGACGCTTCCTACAACCGTGGCGAGCCGCTCGACTTCCGCGTCGGCATCGGCCAGGTCATCCAGGGCTGGGACCAGGGCATCCTCGGTATGAAGGTCGGCGGCCGCCGCCAGCTCGTCATCCCGCCGCACCTCGCCTACGGCGACCGCGGTGCCGGCGCCGTCATCAAGCCCGGCGAGACCCTGATCTTCGTCTGCGACCTGGTGAAGGTCGAGAAGTAACCCACCCGAATCCGTAGAACCGGGGGCCGAATCCGCAGTTGTGGGGGCCGAGAATGTAGTTGTGGGCGACGAAACTC
>NZ_JBHVKJ010000062.1:0-30647 GCF_042798275.1 Nocardioides sp. NPDC057767
GACCCGCCCTCCGGCAGGTCGGCGGCCTCGGCATGCCCAGAGCACGATTACACCCAGGGCGGGTATCAATGCCATCCAGATTTGGTGTTGGACGTGCAATGGCGCGGGTTCTTAGTGTGAACGCGGTCACACAGCATTCCGGTGCGTGACGACACACAACCCCCCGGAGGAGCAGTCCCCATGACCCAGTCAACGCGCGTCCCCGACGAACGGATGGCCCGCAAGGCGGGCATCGCCGCCTTCGTCGGCACCACGATCGAGTGGTACGACTTCTACATCTACGGCACCGCGTCCGCGCTGGTCTTCGGGCCGCTGTTCTTCAGCAACGCCGAGCCCGCCGTCGCGACCCTGCTCTCCTTCGCGACCTTCGCCGTCGGGTTCCTCACCCGGCCCCTCGGCGGTGTCGTCTTCGGCCACCTCGGCGACCGGATCGGCCGCAAGCGCTCGCTGATCCTGACCCTGCTGCTGATGGGTGTCACCACCGTCGGCGTCGGCCTGCTGCCGACGCACGCGGCCATCGGCGCCGCCGCGCCGGTGCTGCTGATCATCCTCCGACTGCTGCAGGGCCTGGCCGTCGGTGGCGAGTGGGGCGGCGCGGTGCTGATCGCGACCGAGCACACCCGCGCCGACCGCGGCTTCCTCTTCGGGGCCTTCGCCCAGCAGGGCTCCCCCGCCGGCCGGATCCTGGCCACCCTCAGCTTCCTCGCCGTGACCGGCCTGCTCCCCGACGACGCCCTGCTCGAGTGGGCCTGGCGACTGCCGTTCCTCGCCTCTGCCGCGCTGGTCGTGGTCGGACTCGTGATCAGGCTCAGCCTGGAGGAGTCCCCGGCGATGAAGGAGCTCCACGAGCGCAACGAGGTCGTACGCGTCCCGGTGGTCGAGCTGTTCCGCACCAACTCCCGCGAGCTGACCCTCGGCGTCTTCGGCATCCTGTGCGTCTTCGTCGTCGTCTACGCCCGCGACACCTTCGCGCTCGCCTGGGCGACGACCCACCTCGGCTTCGAGAAGGACTCCTTCCTCACCATCATCCTGATCGCCAGCGTCGTGCAGTTCTTCGTGCAGCCGTTCGGCGCGATCCTCGCCACCCGCTGGAACCCGCGCACCCTGGTCACCGTCCTGCTCGCCCTCGAGATCCCCGCCCTCGCGCTCATGTTCGTGCTGATGGGCACCGGCAACTGGACCCTGGCGATGCTCGGCGCGGTGATGGCCACGATCCCCGACGTGATGTTCTACGCCGTCATGGCCGGCATGCTCGCCCAGGCGTTCCCGGCCCGGGTCCGCTACACCGGGATCTCGGTGACGTACGGCCTCTCCGGGGCCCTGTGCGGAACCACGCCGATGATCCTGCAATGGCTCCTGGACACCTCCGGCAGCATCGCGGTGCCGGTCGCCTTCGGCGTCGTCACCACCGTGATCTCCCTGGTCTGCTCCCGCGCGCTGCTCGCCCGTGGCGCCGCGGAGTCGGAGGGCGCCGACGACGCGGCGAGCGTTCCCGCCGCCCGCTGAGCGCGGGTCACCGCGGAATCCTCGGTGGCGATCGACCGGACCGTCGCCGACCGCGAGGGCCCGGTCGATCGCATCGGGCCACCCCGGCGGGGGCGCCCGGCAGTTACCCGATCTTCGGCATGCGCAGACACCCCGGACGGGATAACGATCGGATAACGAGGAACGAGCGTCGGGCCCCCAGACGACGCCCTCGCACCTCTGGAGCAAACATCCGTCCAGGCCGCAGCCGCACGCGCCGACGGGAGCCCGCATCTGGGAAGCGGGCCCACCCTCCCACGTAGACAGCGACCGCGAGGTCTCTGAAAGGGGACACGCCATGCGCTCGATACCGAGCCCGCTCATACCTCGCGCCCGTAAGCCGAGGTTCTTCAAGAAGTTGGCGGCGCTGTGCGCCACCGCCCTCGTCGTCACGACACTCGTCTCCTCCGGCGCCTCGGCGTCCCACCCCGAGGCCAGCCTCGCCGGCAGCAACTTCGAGATCGACGTCGACGCCAACCTCAAGGTCGACGACCCATCGCCTTCCACCGACTGGGCGGGCGTCAACGAGATCCGCGCGACCGACAAGGTCAACGGCACCGGCGACAACTCCTACGCCGGCGGCGTCAAGGAGGACACCTCGTGTCCGAGCGAGGTGACCGACTCGATCCCGCCGAACAAGAGCGACCTACTGAGCTTCCACGTCTTCCGTGAGGCCGGCACCGGATCCCACCCCGGATTCCTGAACCTCGCCTGGAGCCGCGTCAGCGACCCGAGCGGCACCACGCTGATGGACTTCGAGTTCAACCAGTCCAGCACCAAGTGCGCCTCCGGCCCCAACGTCGTACGCACCGCTGGTGACCTGCTCATCGAGTACGCCATCGACCAAGGTGGCTCCCGGGCCGACATCACCGCTCGCCGGTGGACCGGCTCCGCCTGGGGTCCGACGACCGACCTGGACGTGCCCTCCGCCACGTGCGGCGGTGCTCCCTGTGCGGCTGGCACCATCAACTCCTCGACCATCCCGGCCGCCGACTCCGACGGGCTGATCACCTCCGGGTCGAAGCAGGCACGGACCTTCGGTGAGGCACAGATCGACCTTCGACTCCTGTTCCAGCCCGACAAGTGCGCCTCGTTCGGCAGCGCGATGCTGAAGAGCCGCTCCTCGGACTCCTTCACCTCGCAGCTGAAGGACTTCGTGGCCCCGGTCGGGATCAACCTGCAGAACTGCGGCCAGGTCATCATCCGCAAGCAGACTCAGCCGGACGAGGACCCGAACTCGACCGAGTTCGGCTACACGAAGTCGTTCGGCACCGATCCCAGCTCGGCGAACACGTTCACGCTCAGGGACGACGGGGTCAAGGACTACGGCAAGACCGTTCTCTTCGGCAGCGGCTACACGGTCGTCGAGGACGTGATCCCGACGAACTGGGCCTTCGTCGGCGTGAACTGCGATGCCAGTACGGGGGTCACGCCGAGCATCGACGGCGCGACCGTGACCTTCGCGATCGACAGCGACACCGACGTACTCGACTGCACCTACACCAACCGGCTCCAGCTCGGAGCGCTGAAGATCCTGAAGAACAGCACCAAGGGCGGAGCGGTCGCCAACGCCGGGGCGGTCTTCTCCTACGACGGCACCAGCGTGACCGACAACGGCACCGGTGACGAGGATCCCGACGTCGGCGAGGTCTGCGTCTCCGGCCTCGCGCTCGGCGACTACGACGTCACCGAGACGTCGCCGCCGCCCGGCTACGCCGATGCCCCCGGAGGTGCGCAGAACGTCACCGTGGTCACCGGCACCAACTGCACCGACAACCAGCCGACCGGTGCGGCGGTCGCGACGTTCACCAACGCGCCGCTCGCAGACATCCAGGTCAACTTCCGTGACGGCGGCTCGGGCGAGACCAGCCTGACGTCGCTGACCTGCGAGAACACCGGCACCACGCCGGACACCGGCACGGCAAGCGGCTGGGACGACACGGTGACCCATGAGGGCATCGCGATCGACCCGTCACCGCGGACCATCACCTGCACCATCGTGATCGATCCCTGATCCCTCACCTCACCCCGTCCGCGGGGCCGCCCGATCCACCGGGCGGCCCCGTCGGCATGGTCGCGGCGCGGCCGCAACATGCTCGAAACCGAGGGCAGCTAGCGTGCAGGCATGACGCGGGCGATCGTGGAGCAGTCGCGGGTGATCCACGGCTACAGGCGGGCGTACCGCATCGGCGGCGAAGGCTCCGCGATCCTGTTCATCCACGGCATCGGCGACAGCTCACGGACGTGGGAGGACGTGCTGCCCCTGTTCGCCGAGAACCACCTGGTCATCGCCCCGGACCTCCTCGGCCACGGCGACTCCGACAAGCCGCGCGCCGACTACTCGATCGGCGGGTTCGCCAACGGCATGCGCGACCTCCTGGCCGTGCTGGACGTGGAGCGGGTCACCCTCGTGGGCCACTCCCTCGGCGGAGGCGTCGCGATGCAGCTCGCCTACCAGTACCCCCATCTGGTCGAGCGGATCGTGCTGGTCTCCAACGGCGGCTCCGGGCGGGGTGTCTCGGCCTGGCTGCGCCTCGCGACCCTGCCGTTGGGTCCGGAGCTGCTCACGCTGTTGCGGCTGCCGATCTCGCGGATCGGGTTCTCCGCCTCCCTCGCGCTGCTACGCCGCCTGGACCACGACCTCGGCGTCGACGCCACGGACCTGGCCCGGATCATCGACGCGCTGCCCGACGCCCGCTCCCGTCAGGCCTTCGCCCGGACGCTGCGCGCGGTCGTCGACTGGCACGGCCAGGTCGTCACGATGCTCGACCGCAGCTACCTGGTCGAGGACATCCCGACGCTGATGGTCTGGGGCGACCGCGACGGAGTCGTCCCGTTCCGGCATGCCGGGCAGGCACGGCTGGCGATGCCGTACGCGTCCCTCGACGTGTTCCACGGCGCCGGCCACTTCCCGTTCCGCTCCGACCCCGGGCGCTTCGTGATGACCGTCGAGCAGTTCATCCGCAGCACCGCACCCGCCACATGGGACCACGATGCGTGGCAGAAGCGGCTGCGCACCGGCCCCGAGCCGGAACCCGATGCGTCACGGCATCGAACGATGCCGTGACGATCTTGGACGTGCGTCGCGATCGCTACCTAGCCTCGTGAGGGTCATCCGAACGACAGGAGAACCCGTGAACCGCCGCATCCTCCAGGTAGGACCGCTCAAGCCGTCGCTGGCCGCCACCCTCACCGACCGCTACGACTCACTGGTGCTGCCCGAGGACGACACCCGGGCCGCGTTCCTCGACGAGCACGGCCCCTCGATCGGTGCCGTGGTGACCACCGGGCGCACCGGCGTACCGGCCGACCTGATGGCGCAGCTGCCCGCGCTCGGCGCCGTCATCAACTTCGGGGTCGGCTACGACACCACCGACGTCGAGGCCGCGGCCGCGCGCGGGGTGCTGGTCTCCAACACCCCGGACGTGCTGACCGACTGCGTGGCCGACACCGCGATCGGCCTCGCCATCGACACCCTGCGCCGGCTCAGCGCCGCCGACCGGTTCGTACGCCGCGGCGACTGGCCGCTGGCCGGCAACTTTCCGCTGACCCGCAAGGTCTCGGGCAAGCGGGTCGGCATCCTCGGCCTGGGCCGGATCGGCCGGGCGATCGCGACCCGCTTCGAGGCGTTCGGGTGCCAGGTCTCCTACCACTCCCGCCACGAGGTGCCCGGCTCTCCCTACCCCTACGCCGCCTCGCCCGCCGAGCTCGCCGCCGACGTCGACATCCTGGTGCTGGCCACCTCCGGCGGCAGCGGTACGCAGCACCTCGTCGATCGCAAGGTGCTCGAGGCGCTCGGGCCCGAGGGCTACCTCGTCAACATCGCGCGCGGCTCGGTGGTGGACCAGGACGCGCTGGTCGAGCTGCTGCTCGAGGGCGGCATCGCCGGTGCCGGGCTGGATGTCTTCGCCGACGAGCCGACGGTCCCCGCGGAGCTGATGGGCCTGGACAACGTGGTGCTCCTCCCCCATCTGGCCAGCGGCACCGTCGAGACCCGTGCTGCCATGGAGCAGCTGACCCTGGACAACCTCGACCGCTGGCTCGCCGACGGGACCGTGCTCACTCCGGTGCCGGAGGTGTCACCTCGGGGTGCAGCGCGATCTCGGTGATCCGGTTGCCGTTCCGGGCGGCCACCTCCAGGGTGACACCCGGAAGCGCCAGCACCTCTCCGACCTGCGGGATGTGGCCCAGCCGCGAGATGAGGTAGCCGGCGACGGTCTCGTAGACGCCGTCCTCGAGCTCGATACCGGTGGTGTCCGCGAAGTCCTCGATGGTCATCGCCCCGTCGACCCGGGACAGGTCGCCGTAGTCACGGATGCGGGCCTCGCCGTGGTCGTACTCGTCGCGGATGTCACCGATCATCTCCTCGACGAGGTCCTCCAGGGTCACGATGCCGTCGGTGCCGCCGTACTCGTCGACGACCATCGCCAGGTGGGTGCCACCCTCGCGCATCGTGGCGACCGACGGGATCACCCGCTTGCTCCCGGGCAGTGCCAGCACCGGACGGCAGATATCTCGGATCGTGCGCTGGTCGGTCGCGTCGACACCGAGCAGGTCGCGGACATGCAGGAAGCCCAGGATGTCGTCGAAGCCCTCACCGGTGACCGGGTAGCGGGAGTAGGGCAGGTCGCGGACCGCCTCGGCTGCCTCGGGAAGCGGCATCGAGGCCGGCATGAAGGTGACGTCGCCACGTGGGCGCATCACCTCCTTCAACGTCGTCTCGGTGGTGGCGAAGACGTCGCGGAGGATGCGGCGCTCGTCCTCCTCGAGGTCCCGGTTGGTGGAGACCATCTCGCGCAGCTCCTCCTCGGAGACCTCCTCGGCCGAGGCCTTGGGGTCGCCCCCGAGCAGCCGCACGACGGCGTCGGTGGAGACCGAGAGCAGCCAGATCACCGGTCGCATCACGCTGGCGAAGCGGTCCAGCACGGGCGCGACGGCCAGCGAGATGCCGGCGGCCTTCTGCAGCGCCAGCCGCTTGGGCACCAGCTCGCCCAGCACCAGGGAGAGATAGGCGATGAACAGGGTCAGCACGATCAGCGCCACGGTCTCGGCGAGCGCCTCGCCCAGGCCGAGGCGCTCGAGGTAGGGCGCGACGTCGGGCGCGATCGTCGACCCGCCGTAGGCCGCGGAGAGGAAGCCCGCGACGGTCACGCCGATCTGCACCGCGGCCAGGAAGCGGTTGGGGTCGCGCGCGACCTCGGCCACCCGCGCCCCGCGAGAACCCTGACGCTCCATCGCGGCCAGCTGGCTCTCCCGCAGCGACACCAGCGCCAGCTCGGTCGCCGCGAAGACACCGCCGACCAGCACGAAGACCAGCACCAGCCCGAGCGCGAGGAATGTCTGGCTGTCCATCAGGCCCGCTCACCCTTCGCGTCGATCGAGGATGAGCGGTAGGAACTTCGAGGCCTCTTCACGAGTACGAATCTACAGCCACGTCGCGCGTCAGCCCGACTCCGCTCCGGCGCCCTCGAGGCGAACCACGACCCCCTTCGACGTCGGGGTGTTGCTGCCCTCCGCGACGCTGTCGAGCGGCACCAGGACGTTCGTCTCCGGATAGTACGCAGCCGCCGACCCCCGGCTCGCCGGATAGGCGACCAGGGTGAACCCGGGTGCCCGCCGCTCCACCCCGTCCTCCCACATGCTGACGATGTCGACGCGGTCGCCGTCGGCGAACCCCAGCTCGGCGATGTCGGCCGGGTTGACCATGACGATGCGACGCGCGTGATGGATGCCGCGGTAGCGGTCGTCCATCGCGTACGGGATGGTGTTCCACTGGTCGTGGGAGCGCAGCGTCTGCAGGATCAGATGGCCCGGCGGGGCCTCCAGCCAGGTCAGGTCGTTGCGCGTGAAGACGGCCTTGCCGCTCGGGGTGCGGTAGACACCGGAGTTGACCGGGTTGGGGAGGACGAACCCGTTCGGGTCCTTGATCCGCTCGTTGAAGTCCTCGAACCCGGGCACGACCCGGGCGATCCGGTCGCGGACCCGGGCGTAGTCGGCCTCGAAGTCCGCCCAGCGGATGCCGTGACGGTCACCGATCGTGGCCTTCGCCAGACGCGAGACGATCGCGACCTCGCTCAGCAGGCTCTCCGAGGCCGGCGGGAGCTTGCCACGCGTCGCGTGCACGGCGCTCATCGAGTCCTCGACGGTGACGAACTGCTCGCCGCTCGCCTGGACATCGATGTCGCTGCGGCCCAGTGTGGGCAGGATCAGGGCGGTCTCACCGACCACAGTGTGGGAGCGGTTGAGCTTGGTGGAGACCTGGACCGTCAGCCGGCACTTCCTCAGCGCGGCCTCGGCGACGTCGCTGTCGGAGATCGCCCGCACGAAGTTGCCGGCGACGCCCATGAAGACCTTCGCCCTGCCGTCCCGCATCGCACGGACGCCGTCGACCGAGTCGAACCCGTGCCTGCGCGGCGGGTCGAACCCGAACTCGGCGCCCAGCGCGTCGAGGAAGGAGTCGGGCATCTTCTCCCAGATGCCCATCGTCCGGTCGCCCTGCACGTTGGAGTGACCGCGGACCGGGCACACACCGGCCCCGGGCTTGCCGATGTTGCCGCGCAGCATGAGGAAGTTGACCACCTCGCGGATGGTCGGCACCCCGTGCTTGTGCTGGGTCAGCCCCATCGCCCAGCAGACGATGACCGAGCGGCTGGCCAGCACCTGCTCGTGGACGGCCTCGATCTCCTCCCGGGTCAGACCGGTGGCCTCGAGCGCCTCTTTCCAGGTGATGGTGCGGGCGTGCTCGGCGAAGGCGTAGAACCCGGTCGTGTACTCGGCGATGTACTCCCAGTCGAGCACGCCGCCGCCCGCGTCCTGGTCGGTCTCGAGCAGACGACGGTTGAGCATCTGGAACAGCGCGAGGTCACCGCCGGGGCGGATCTGCAGGAACTGGTCCGCGATCTCGGTGCCGCGACCGACCACGCCACGGGCCTTCTGCGGGTTCTTGAACCGCATCAGGCCAGCCTCGGGCAGGGTGTTCACCGCGATCACCCTGCCGCCGCGCTGCTTGGTCTCCTCCAGAGCCGACAGCATCCGCGGGTGGTTCGTGCCCGGGTTCTGCCCGACCACGAACACCAGGTCCGCGTTGTAGATGTCCTCGAGCTGGACGCTGCCCTTGCCGATCCCGAGCGTCTCGTTCAGCGCCGAGCCGCTCGACTCGTGGCACATGTTCGAGCAGTCCGGCAGGTTGTTGGTGCCGTACGCCCGGGCGAACAGCTGCAGCAGGAAGGCGGCCTCGTTGTTGAGCCTGCCCGAGACGTAGAACATCGCCTCGTCGGGAGAGTCCAGGCCGTTGAGCTCCTCGCCGATGGTGCGGAACGCGTCCTCCCAGGTGATCGGCTCGTAGTGGGTCGCTCCGGGCCGCTTGACCATCGGCTCGGTCAGCCGGCCCTGCTGGTTGAGCCAGTAGTCCGACCTCCCGTCGAGCTCCTCGACCGAGTGCCGCGCGAAGAACTCGCGCGTCACCCGGCGCGAGGTCGCCTCGTCCGCGATGTGCTTGGCACCGTTCTCGCAGTACTCGTTCTTGTGCCGGTGCCCGGGCTCCGGCCAGGCGCAGCCCGGGCAGTCCATCCCGCCGGCCTGGTTGAGGTTCAGCAACGTCAACGCCGTACGCCGCACCGACGTCTGCGTCAGCGAGTACTCGATCGCCTTCCGCACCGCCGGCACTCCGGCGGCCCACGTCTTCGGCTCGGTGACGCTGAGCGCGTCCACCGGATCTTCCACGGAGTACGCGCCGTCCGCGTCTCGCTTCACCACAACCGCTCCTTCGGGACTCGTGCTAACCGGCCGACCTGGGCAGCTCGGCCTCCTCGCCGGCCTCCTCGACCAGCTCGTCGAGCTCGTCGTCGAGCTCGTCGTTCAGCTCGTCGGCGGGCGCGTCGGGATCGCGCGAGACCCTGATGACGAAGTCGTCACCGTGCTCCGAGACCCCGTAGACGACCGCCTGCTCGACCGCCCGGGAGGCGTACTCGGCCCGCACGACCAGCGGATCCTCGCGGAGATCCTTCACCAGGGAGACGCACAGCGCGATCATGACCAGCACGAACGGCACGGCCGCGACGATCGTGATGGTCTGCAGCCCGCTCAGCGCGTCGGAGCCACCGACCAGGAGCATCACCGCGGCGACCGCGCCGGTGGCGACGCCCCAGAAGATCACCGTCGGCTTCCCCGGCTCGATGGAGCCGCGCTCGGAGAGCGTGGCCATGACGATCGATGCGGCGTCCGCGCCGGAGACGAAGAAGAGCGCCACCAGGATCATGACCACCACGCTCGCCACCGTGGCGAGCGGGAAGGACTCGAGAGTGGTGAACAGCTGGGTCTCGACGCCACCTGCCCCAGCGATGTCGACACCGTCCAGCTGCAGGTCGATGGCCGCGCCACCGAACACGGCGAACCAGGCAAGGCTCACCAGCGACGGGACCAGGAGCACGCCGGTCACGAACTGGCGGATGGTCCGGCCACGCGAGATCCGGGCGATGAACATGCCGACGAAGGGGGTCCAGGAGAGCCACCAGGCCCAGTAGAAGACCGTCCAGCTCGACAGCCACGAGGCCGTCTCGGACCCCTCGGCCGACGTACGCGCCGACATCATCGCGACCTCCTGGAAGTAGCTGCCGACGGTCGTCGGGACCAGGCTGAGGATGAAGACGGTCGGACCGGCCACGAAGACGAACAGGGCGAGCCCGACGGCGAGCACCATGTTGATGTTGGAGAGCCACTGGATCCCCTTGGCCACGCCCGAGACCGCTGAGAAGACGAATCCGATCGTGAGCACGGCGATGATCGCGACCAGGATGCCGTTGCCGGTCCGGCCGAGACCGCCGACGATCTCGAGCCCGCTGCGGATCTGGAGCGCACCCAGCCCCAGCGACGCGGCCGACCCGAAGAGCGTCGCGAAGATCGCGAGCATGTCGATGACCTTGCCACCGGCACCGTGCGCGTGACGTCCGAGGATGGGCTCGAAGACCGAGCTGATGAGCAGGCCGCGGCCCTTGCGGAAGACGCTGTAGGCGATCGCCAGCCCCACCAGGGCGTAGATCGCCCAGGGGTGGATCCCCCAGTGGAAGAGGGTCGTGGCCATGGCCGTCTGGATCTTCTCCGACTGGCCGTCGCCGACCGAGCCCGGAGGAGGTGAGATGTAGTGGCTGATCGGCTCGCTGACGCCGTAGAAGATCAGGCCGATACCCATGCCGGCGCTGAACATCATCGTGACCCACGAGACCGTACGGAACTCGGGCTCCTCACCGTCCCGGCCGAGCGGGATGTTGCCGAACTTGCCGAACGCCAGCCACAGCACGAACCCGACGAACGTCGAGGCCGCGGTGACGAACAGCCACCCGAGGTTGGCCATCACCCAGGACAGCGACTTCCCCGACACCGTCGCCAGGGAGTCGGTGCTGACGAAGCCCCAGGCCAGGAAGCCGATCGCGATGACCGCGGTCACGCCGAAGACGACACGGTCGAGTCCCCCGGCGTTCTTGGCGGGTTCCTCGGGTGGACAGTCGAGGGCCGGGTGGGTGGCCCCGCTCTGGCCGAGGGACTTGTGGCGCGGGGATACAACCGGCGAAAGGTCTCCGCCGTCTGCAGATGATCTCATGACGCACTCCGATCGAGAGCTCTTGGGATGAGCAGCATCTGGTGGTGCCATCGAGGCTCCGGGTGGCGGCACTTCAGTGGGGCGCTACGCGGTCAGACGCTGATATACTAGTCACCTTATATGTGATGCATCACACAGGCAAGGGTCAGATCTCGACGACGAGCTCGAGCTCGACCGGCGAGTCCAGAGGCAGCACCGAGACGCCGACCGCGGAGCGCGCATGCCGCCCCGCGTCGCCGAAAACGCTGCCGAGAAGCTCCGAGGCACCGTTGGCCACCAGAGCCTGGTCGGTGAAGAGCGGGCCGGAGGCGACGTACGCCACGACCTTGACCACGCGCTTCACCTGCCCGAGATCGCCGATCTCGGACCTGATCGCGGCCAGCGCGTTGAGCGCGCACCATTGCGCACACGCCTGGCCGTCGGCGAGACCGAGAGTGTCACCCACCCTCCCGCGGGCGATCAGCTCGCCATCGCGGATCGGCAGCTGCCCCGAGGTGAAGACGAGTGCCCCCGCGCGGACCGCCGGCACATGGGTCACGACGGGCGGCGCGGTCTCGGCGACGGTCAGACCGAGGTCGAGCAGCGCAGCGCCCGGGGCGAGCACCGCAGCACTCGACCTCCGGGGACTCAACAGCCGCAGAACCCTGCTCCCTCGATCCGACATGGCCGGCACACTAGCACTGATATACTAGTTGTCGATACGTTGACTTTCAGGAAGCGGACGCATGATCCAGGCACTGGCGCCGACCGCCACGGACCTGTTCGCCGAGATGGCGAGCACCCGTCCGCGCTGCTTCTGGCTGGACGCCGGACCCGGGGACGGGACAGCCCACCGGCCGATCATGGGCGCTCTGAGCGACGACGACGTCTCGCTCACCTACGACGCCGCTCGGCGCGAGGTGCGCCGACATGCAGGCGGAGAGTCCAGCCTGGTCGGCACGGACATCTTCACCGTCCTCGAGGACGAGCTCGCCCGCACACCACCGGACGAGATCTGGGTCGGCTACCTCGGCTACGCGTGTCGCCCGGACCTTCCGGCCCGGGCACGCCGTCCAGGACAGTCTGCGATGCCCGACGCGGTCTGGATGCGTACGCGGCACCCGATTCCCGTCGAGCCACCGGTGTCACCTCCGGCGGGCCCGGCTCGACACCGGGCGGCGCGGCCCGCCGGCGAGACCCCGGATGCCTACACACGAGCCTTCGACGAGGTGCAGCGAGAGCTGCGGGCCGGCAACACGTACGAGGTGAACCTGACCCACCGGATCCAGGTGCAGGACGATGTCGACCCCGCCGTCGCCTACCTGCGGCTGCGCGAGCTCAACCCCGCCCCCTACGCCGGCTTCATCCAGCATCACGGCTTCCGGCTGCTCAGCTCCTCGCCCGAGCGCTACGCCGCGATCGACCGCGACCGGACGATCGAGACGCGGCCGATCAAGGGCACCACCCCACGCGGGAAGAGCGCCGCCGAGGACGACGAGCTGCGCCGCGACCTCGCCTCGAACCCCAGGTTCCGCGCCGAGAACCTGATGATCGTCGACCTCCTGCGCAACGACCTGGCGATCGTGTGCGAACCCGGCTCGGTGACGGTCCCCTCGCTGATGGCGGTCGAGTCGTACGCATCGGTCCACCAGCTCGTCACGACCGTGCGCGGCCGGCTGCGTGAGGACGTCACCGGCATCGGGGCGCTGCGCGCCCTCTTCCCCGCCGGCTCGATGACGGGCGCACCGAAGCGCCGCACCATGGAGATCATCGGACGCGTCGAGACCACCGCCCGCGGCGTGTACTCCGGCGCCTTCGGATGGATCGCGCCCGACGGCCGAGCCGATCTCGGCGTCGTCATCCGGAGCCTCACCACCACCGGCGACGGCACCTGGGAGCTCGGCACCGGAGGCGGGATCACCGTCCACTCCACCGCCGCGGACGAGTACGCCGAAACCGGCTGGAAGGCCGAGCGACTGCTCCGGATGTTCGGCCCGCCGCTACAGAAGACTGATGTATCAGACTAGGATGGTAAAAACGCACAGGCCGGAACGGACAGGTGGACACGACTCAATGACGGTTGACGAGATCCTGGCATCGACGGCGAACCCGCCCGCCACCTCACTCGCCGAGCAGGCCTACCTCTACATCCGCGACCGCCTGGTGATGCTCGACATCCGCCCAGGGGCGCCGATCAACGACGGCCAGATCGCGGCCGCCATCGGCATGGGCCGCACCCCGGTCCGCGAGGCGATCAAGCGCCTCGAGGCCGACCACCTGGTCCACTCCTTCCCGCGCCGGGGCACGTTCGCGACGACCATCGACGCGACCGAGCTCAGCGCGATCGCCGAGATCCGGCGCCAGCTCGCGCCCTTCGCGTCCCGCGCCGCCGCGGAGCGCGCCACCTCCCAGCAACGCGAGCAGATGCGCGACCTCGCGGCTCAGATCGGCAAGGGCAAGCTGGGCGACGGCGACCGCACCGCGCTGATGCAGGTCGACAAGGCCGCCCACAGCCTGATCTACCGGTCCAGCGGCAACCCTCACCTCGAGGACATCCTGGTCAGGTACGACAACCTCGCCATCAGGATCTGGTGGATGGTGATCGACCGCCTTCCCGATCTGGCCCACCACGTCGTCGAGCAGGCTCAGCTCCTCAACGTCGTGGCCGACGGTGACGCCGACCGGGCCGAGAAGCTCACCCTCGAGCACATCGGCAGCTTCGAGCGCGAGATCCGCCAGGTCCTCTGACGCCGGCGGTGGCTGCCGGATCGGGTCGCCGACCCGACAGCCACCGGCGCTGCTCCGCTTCAGCAGTCCAGCTGGATGTCGCCCAGCGGCTTGGAGCAGCAGATCAGCACCTTCTGGTTGGCGACCTCCTTCGGCCGGATGCCGCCGTTGTGCTTCATGTCGACCTCACCGGAGAGCATCGACACCTTGCAGGTCCCGCACATGCCCTGGCCGCAGGCCGACATCGGACGCATGCCGGCGGCGATCGCCGCCTCCAGGATGGTCTCGTCCGGACCACAGGTGATCATCTTGCCGCTGCGCGCGAACTCGACCGAGAACCCGGCGGCGGCCTCCTCCTCGGATCCCTGCTCGATCGGCGGCGCGGCTGTCGGAGCAGGCACCTGTGGAGCACCGAAGTCGAAGCTCTCCTCGTGGTACTTGTCCATGTCGTAGTCGAGCTCTTCGAGCAGCGACTTCGCCGAGGCCATGTAGCCCGCCGGACCGCAGATGAACGTCTCGCGCTCGTTGAGGTCAGGGGCCAGGATCTCGAGCACGGGCTTGGAGATGCGTCCCTGCAGCCCCATCCAGCGCTCCGTGGGAGCATCGCCCTCACAGATCTCCACCACCCGCAGGTTCGGCATCAGCCGCGCCATCGCCTCGAGCTCACCGCGGTAGATGATGTCGGCCGGCGTCCGAGCGCTGTGGACGAAGAGGATGTCCGCCTCGGACCCGAGGTCGTAGAGCGTCCTCGTCATCGACAGCACCGGGGTGATGCCGCTCCCGGCCGAGAGGAAGAGGTACTTCGGCGCGTCCTCCTCCGGCAGGACGAACGCACCCGCCGGGGCGTGCATCGAGATCCAGTTGCCGGGCTCGAGGTTGTCGTGGAGCCAGTTCGACACCACCCCGTCGGGCACCCGCTTGACCGTGATGGCCAGCCGGTCGGGCCGGGTCGGCGGCGAGGCGATCGTGTAGCAGCGCGTCATCAGCTCGCCGTCGATCTCGACCCGGATGGTGATGAACTGGCCCGCCTCGAAGTCGAAGGGACGTCGCTCGGGGGTCGTGAAGACGAAGGTCTTCACGTCATGGGTGACCGCCAGGACCTGGCTGCACACCAGGTCCATCACGTCGCTCTCGGCCCAGCAGGGCTCCAGCATCCGCCGGCTGCGTACGGGCGCGGGGCGACCGTTCTGCAGGCCGAACGAGTTGGGCTCCGACACCTCGGGGATGTCGGTCTCCATGATGGTCATGTCTCCTCCCGGACTCCGGCTAGGCGTTGGCTTGGATGCGTTGGACGTACCAGGTGACGAATGCATCGACCTCACCCTCGACCTCTGAGTACGGACCAGGTACGTAGCCCGGGTCCGTCACTCCGCGCTGGGTGCCCTCGACCAGGACCCGGTCCTGGTCGTTGGTGGCACGCCAGACGGAGGTGAGCGACTCGACCGAGTAGTCGACGCCCTCGACAGCCTCCGGGTTGACCAGCCAGGTCGTCCGGACCAGGGTCCGGTCGACGGCGAGCGGGATCACCGAGAAGACGACGGCGTGGTCACCGAGGAAGTGGAACCACGAGTTGGGCTGCATGTGCAGCGACAGGTCGCCGAACCGCGGGTCCTCGATGGACCCCATCAGCTTCGCGCAGAGCTGCTGACCGTCGGGGCCGAACGAGGCGCCGGCGCCGTCGAGCGGGAGATGGGAGATCTGGAACCCGGTCGCCTTGCCCTCCAGCTGGCAGACGTCCCCGTTCGGGAAATCGATGACCTCGCGGGCCTTCTCCAGCTCGGCCTGCGCCTCCTGGTAGCGCTCGAAGACCTGCTGCAGGCGGGGCGGCACGTCCTCGGCCTCGTAGCGGCTGATCGGGAAGTACGCCGTGAGCAGCTCCGGGTGCGAGGCGTCGCAGTGGTGACACTCGCGGTTGTTCTCCATCACCAGCTTCCAGTTGCCCTCCTCGACGATGTCGGTCTGGTGGGCGATCTTCGCCGAGGCGAGGCCGTAGGGCTTCAGGTAGGGCTCGATGAGCTCACTGACCTCGTCGAAGTCGGCCGGCGGCTCGTCGGCCAGGCAGAGGAAGACCAGCCCGCCGACCGCGCGGACGTTGACCGGCTTCAGCCCGAACTTGCCGTACTCGAACGTGTCGGCCTGCGACTCGGCGAAGATCAGGCTGCCGTCGACCCGGTAGGTCCACTGGTGGTAGGGGCACACGATGTTGCCGATCGAGCCGCAACCCGAGTCGAGCAGCCGAGACCCGCGGTGGCGGCAGACGTTCCGGAAGGCGCGGACGTTCTCGTCGTCGTCGCGGACGACGATCACGGAGTGGGGTCCCAGGTCGACGGTGACATAGTCGCCGGGGTCCGGGATCTCCGCCTCGGCGACCGCGAAGATCCAGTGCTGACCGAAGATGAGATCGAGGTCCTGCTCGTAGATCTCCGGGCTCGTGTAGAAGGGCGCCTCGAGGCCGAAGCCGGCTGCTCGCTCGTCCGCCAGGGACGCCAGCTCCACAGGCGTCGTTTCGATGCTCATTCGCGTCACGTTGATGTCTCCCACGCTCAAACCGGGCAGATTTCCGGGTTCAGATACGGCGGTCCGCCAGACAGTGGTTGTTTCACCCTGCACAACTACTGCGTAGCGTGAAACGATTCTGCCGCGCTGAAGAAGACGCTGTCAACGGGTCGATCTGGTTCGCCCGCAGGATTTACATGCGCTTCACGACGCACGCGAAGTGGCCCGCACGCACGATGCATGCGGGCCACTTCGGGGTGCCGATTCGTCGCCTCGGCGGGCGCAGATCACTCGGCCTTGGGGAAGCCGTTCCGCTCGGAGATCGCGGCGGCGGCAGCAAGCACGTGCTCGGCCAGCTCGGGTGCCTTCTCAGGGGTGATCCGGAAGGACGGACCGGAAGCCACCACGGCGGCGATCACCCCGCCACCCAGCGAACGGATCGGCGCAGCCACGCCGGTGAGGCCGATCTCGTGCTCGTCCACGGAGAAGGCGTAGCCCAGCTCCCTGACCTCGGCGAGCTGCGCCTCGAGCCTCGCAGGGTCGACGACGGTCTTCTCGGTGTAGCGCTCGAGGCCACCCTCGAGGATCTTCCGACGCTCCTCTGGCGGCATGGTCGCCAGGAAAACCTTTCCGGAGGCGGTGGTGTGCAGGGGGCTCCGCTGACCGACCCAGTTGACCGAGGTGATCTCGGCACTCCCGATCACCTGGTCGATCGTGATGGCCTCCTCACCGTCGTTGATGACGATGTTGACGGTCTCGCCGACCGCGTCGGCCAGCGCCATGCAGATGGGCCGGCTGGTGACCGAGATGTCGTGCTTGCGGGTCGCGCCGGCGGCCAGCTGGATGACGCCGTAACCGAGCTGATAGTGCCCGCGAGTCGCGTTCTGCTCCACCAGTCCGCGCGCCTCGAGCGTCGCCAGCAACCGGAAGACGGTGGACTTGTGCACCCCCAGTTCCTCCGAGATCGGGGTGACACCGACAGCCCCCCGACGGGCGAGCACCTGGAGGATGGAGATGGCTCGGTCCACTGAGTGAACGGTCGTGCTCCGTGTTTCGCTCGTGTTGCTCATGCTGAAACAGTATGCCTCCCTTGCAGATTTTGCTTTCGGCCACCCACTGCCGGGCAGCCGCCGCGCCCGCCCCGGAGACCGCCTCACGAGCCTCTGAAATCGATCGGATCAGGTCTTGATGCCGGCCCCTTCGACGGTCTAGTTTGTTTCATATAGCGCTGCTGTTTCGCTATGAGAAACACCCTTGCAACCTGAGTACGCCGGACGCCCCCATCCGGGGGCAGGAAGAAGAGACGCCATGGCAGACAACAGAGTCGTCGTCTACAAGGGGCCGGGAGAGGTGGCCGTCGAGACCATCGACTACCCGAAGCTGGAGCTCCCCCAGGATGTCGTCAGCGGTCTCGGCATCAAGCGTGCGGCACCGCACGCGGTGATCCTCAAGCTCGTGACCAGCAACATCTGCGGCAGCGACCAGCACATGGTGCGCGGCCGGACGACCGCCCCGGTCGGCCAGACCCTCGGCCACGAGATCACCGGCGAGATCGTCGAGATCGGCGACGACGTCCTCTTCCACGAGGTCGGCGACATCTGCTCGGTCCCGTTCAACATCGCGTGCGGTCGTTGTCGCATGTGCAACGAGGGCAAGACCGGGATCTGCCTCAACGTGAACCCGGCGCGGGCCGGCGCGGCGTACGGCTATGTGGACATGGGCGGCTGGCTCGGTGGCCAGGCGGAGTACGTCATGGTCCCGTTCGCCGACTTCAACCTGCTGAAGTTCCCCGACCGCGACCAGGCCCTGGAGAAGATCCTCGACCTGACGATGCTCTCCGACATCTTCCCGACCGGCTACCACGGCGCCTACACCGCCGGTGTCACCACCGGGTCGACGGTGTACGTGGCGGGCGCGGGCCCGGTCGGGCTCGCCGCGGCGTACTCGGCCCAGCTGCTCGGCGCCTCGACCGTCATCGTCGGCGACATGAACGCGGACCGGCTCAAGCAGGCCGCCAGCTTCGGCTGCGAGACCGCGGACCTGTCCTCCGGTGACGCCCTGGCCGACATCATCGCGGACATCCTCGGCGAGCCGGTCGTGGACGCCGCGGTCGACGCGGTCGGCTTCGAGGCCCGCGGCCACGGCCGCGACGCCGCCGAGCAGCCCGCCACCGTCCTCAACGACATCATGGATGTCGCACGTGCCGGCGCCTCGCTCGGCATCCCCGGTCTGTACGTGACGGGCGACCCGGGCGCCGTCGACGACGCCGCCAAGCAGGGCCAGATCGGCGTCCGCCTCGGCCTGGGCTGGGCCAAGTCACACACGTTCGTGACCGGCCAGTGCCCCGTCAAGCAGTACAACCGCCAGCTGATGAACCTGATCCTCGCCGACAAGGCCCACATCGCCGACGCCGTCAACGCGAAGACGATCAGCCTCGACGAGGCCCCCGCGGGCTACGCCGCCTTCGACCAGGGCGCGGCGACGAAGTACGTCATCGACCCGCACGGCATGGTGAGCTGACGCCACCGGACAGCATGACGGTTCTGCCCCTGGCCTCGAAGGCCAGGGGCAGAATCTTTTTCACGGGGCCGACTTCACAGGCCCAACAGACCGCGCGCCTCTCCCACGGTGACGACGGAGCCGGTGACCAGCACCTGAGCTCCGCCTTCCTCGGCCAGCGCCGAGGCCGTCCGGACGGCTTCGAGGAGAGCATGGCCGAGATGCCCGATCTCCACGACCCGATCCGAACCCAGAACGGCTCGTGCGGCGGCACCGGTGTCCTGGGCCGACAGCGACCGCGGGCTGCTGTTCCGCGTGCAGATCATCGTGGTCACCACGGGCTCGAGCTCGGCGAGCATGCCGGCCAGGTCCTTGTCGCCCATCGCGGCGACCACGGCGACGGTCGGTCGGCGGCCCAGGTCGGCGAGGCCTGCTGCCAGGGCCCGGGCGCCGTCGGGATTGTGGGCGGCGTCGAGGACCACCGTCGGGGTCCCGGGCAGCACCTCCAGCCGGCCGGGCGATCTGGCCGACCCCAGCGCCCGTCGCAGTACGTCCAGCGGGATCGCTGCCTCCAGGAGGGCCTCGACGCTAGCGATGGCAACCACCGCGTTGTGCGCCTGGTGGAGCCCGTGCAGGGACAGCGGGATCTCGGGATAGTGACCCGCGAGCCCGTCGACCGAGACGACCTGACCCTCGGCAGAGGCCCGGCGGCCGCGCAGCCCGAAGTCACGCCCCTCGACCATGAGCCTCGCCAGGTGCGCGTCGGCGTGGGCCCGGAGGAGCTGCTCGACCTCGGGGGTCTGGCGAGCCGTCACGGCCACCGCGCCGGGCTTGATGATCCCGGCCTTCTCGGCGGCGATGTCGAGCCTGGTCGGCCCGAGATGGTCGACGTGGTCGAGGCCGATCGGGAGGATCGCGGCGACCTCGGCGTCGATGACGTTGGTCGCGTCCCACATGCCACCCATGCCGACCTCGACCGTCGCCACGTCGATGTCGGCGGCTGAGAACGCCTGGTAGGCCATGGCGACGGTCATCTCGAAGAACGACAGCGGTGTGGCACTCTCCCGGTCCACCGCGTCGGCCGCGGGCAGGACGTCGAGGTAGGCCCGGACGAACGCGTCGGGCGGGATCAGTCCGCCGTCGATGCTGATCCGCTCGCGGATGTCGGCGAGATGGGGACTGGTGAACCTGCCGACGCTGGAGCCCAGCTCGAGCAGGATCGCCTCCACCATCCGCGCGGTGCTCGTCTTGCCGTTCGTGCCGGTGATGTGGATCGAGCGGTAGCCGCGCTGCGGCTGGCCGAGCGCGTCCGTCACCGCGCGGATGCGCTCCAGCGAGGGAGCGATGCGGGTCTCGGGCCAGCGGGCGAGGAGCCGGCGCTCCACCTCGGCGACATCGAGGTCGATGGTTGTCTCGGTCACAGCGACTCACCTTCCAGGCGCGCCAGCACGGTGGGCAGGACCTCGGTGGCGGAGCGGCGGCTCACCGCTCCCCCGCTCTGGTGCCGGCCAGCCCGGCGTCGACCGTGGCTCCGCGCAGTCGGGCGGCCACCCTGGACGCGGCCGCCGCGCCGGAGACCGAGTGGACGCGTACGCCCCAGGCGCCCTCGGCCGCCGCGATGGCGGCGACGGCGTCCGACGCCTCGTCACGGTCGGCCGGGACGTCCGCGACGCGTCGTCCGTACATCGCTGCCTCGGCGAGGAACCGCTTGCGGGAGGCCCCGACGAGGATCGGGAAGCCGAGGTCTCGCAGCCTCGCGAGGGATGCGAGCAGCTCCCAGGACTGGGTGGCGTTCTTCGCAAAACCCAGGCCCGGGTCGAGGACGATGCGCTCGGCGCGTACGCCGGCAGCCAGCGCGGCGTCGACCCGGCCACGGAGCTCGGCGCAGACGTCGTCGACGACCGAGTCGTAGTAGCAGAAGTCGTCCATCCGGGTGGAGTGCGCCCGCCAGTGCATGAGTACGCAGGTGACGTCCGCCTCCGCGAGGAACGGCAGCATCTCGGGGTCGGCGAGCCCGCCGGAGACGTCGTTGACGATGACGGCTCCGGCCGCGACCGCCTGCCGGGCGACCGAGGCGCGCATGGTGTCGACCGAGACCGGGAACCCGCTCCGGGCCAGGCCCTCGACCACCGGGACGACGCGGGCCAGCTCCTCGGCCTCGCTGACCCGCTGGGCCCCGGGCCGGGTGGACTCGCCGCCGATGTCGAGGATGTCGGCGCCGTCGCGGACGAGCTCGTGGCCCCGGCGTACGGCGGCGTCGACGTCGTGGAATCGGCCGCCATCCGAGAAGGAGTCGGGGGTGACGTTGATGATGCCCATCACCTGACACCGCCGAGCCGTCGCGACCGGCACCCGCACCACACTCATGTCAGCGCCCCGACGATCGCCTCCCTGGCAGCCAGCTGCTGCTCGGCGATCTCGACGATGTTGGTCAGCAGCATGGCGCGCGTCATCGGCCCGACCCCGCCGGTGGCGCCGGTCATCTTGCCGGCGACGACGTCGACGTTCGGGTCGACGTCGCCCAGGATGCCCTCGATGGTGCGGGTGATGCCGACGGACAGGACCGTGGCGCCGGGGCTGACCCAGTCGGGCTTGACCAGGTGAGCCACGCCCGCCGCGGCGACGATGACGTCCGAGGCTCGCGCATGGGCGGCGACGTCACGGGTCTCGATGTTGCACAAGGTGACGGTGGCGTGCTCGGTGGGACGGGTGAGCATGAGCCCGAGGGGCCTGCCGACGGTCAGGCCGCAGCCGATGACGCAGAACCGCTGACCGGTGATCGGCACGTCGTGCTGCCGCAGCAGCTCGATGATCCCGCGCGGCGTGCACGGCAACGGCGCCGGGGTGTCGAGCACCAGCTTGCCGAGGTTGGTGGGGTGGAGGCCGTCGGCATCCTTGTCCGGGTCGATCAGCTCCAGGACCCGGTGGGTGTCGACGTGTGGCGGCAGGGGCAGCTGGACGATGAAGCCGGTGCAGGCCGGATCCTCGTTGAGCTGCTGCACCGCGGCCTCGATCTCGGCCTGCGTCGCGCTCGCGGGCAGCTCGATGCGGATCGAGGCGATGCCCACCTCGGCGCAGTCGCGGTGCTTGCCCGCGACGTAGGAGTGGGAGCCGGGGTCGTCGCCGACGAGGATGGTGCCGAGACCGGGGTCGATCCCGGCCTCGTGCAGGGCCTTCACCCGCACGGTCAGCCCGGCCTTCAGCTCGGCAGCGACCCGCTTGCCGTCGATCTTTGCTGCGGTCGTCATGCGCTTCTCCTTCTCGCGAGGCCCTCAGCACTCGATGACGTTGACGGCGAGGCCTCCGCGGGAGGTCTCCTTGTACTTGATCTTCATGTCCGCCCCGGTCTCGCGCATGGTCTTGATCGCGGCGTCGAGGGAGACCCGGTGGCTGCCGTCGCCGCGGGCCGCGATGCGGGCGGCGTTGATGGCCTTGTTGCTGGCGATGGCGTTGCGCTCGATGCAGGGGATCTGTACGAGACCGCCGACGGGGTCGCAGGTGAGGCCGAGGTTGTGCTCGATGCCGATCTCGGCGGCGTTCTCGACCTGCTCCGGGGTGCCGCCCAGCACCTCGCACAGCGCCCCCGCGGCCATCGCGCAGGCCGAGCCGACCTCGCCCTGGCAGCCGACCTCGGCGCCGGAGATCGACGCGTTGATCTTGAACAGGATCCCGATGGCAGCGGCGGCGAGGAGGAACCTGACGATCCCGTCCTCGTCCGCGCTGGGCACGAACTTCTCGTAGTAGTGGAGCACGGCCGGGACGATGCCCGCGGCACCGTTGGTCGGGGCGGTCACGATCCGGCCACCCGAGGCGTTCTCCTCGTTGACGGCCAGGGCGAAGAGGTTGACCCAGTCCATCGCCCGGAGCGGGTCGGTCTCGTCCGTGGAGGCGTGCAGGTGGGCGTACAGGCCGGGGGCGCGTCGTGGGACCTTCAGCCCGCCGGGCAGGGTGGGCTCGACCCGGGTGCAGCCGTTGTGCACGCACTCCTGCATGACCGACCAGATGTGCAGCAGCTCGCCGCGTACCTCCTCCTCCGTACGCCACGCCAGCTCGTTGGCCATCATCACGTCGCTGATCCGCTTGCCCGACTCGGCACAGACCGCGAGCAGCTCCGCCCCGGTGGTGAACGGGTACGGGATCGGGGTGGCGTCCTCGACGATCCGGTCGGCACCGGCCGCGTCCTCGTCGACCACGAACCCGCCGCCGACCGAGTAGTAGGTGCTCTCCTGGAGCACCTCCCCGGTGTCGCCGAACCCCCGGAAGATCATCCCGTTGGGGTGTGCGGGCAGCGTCCGGGTGCGGTGCATGACCACGTCGTCGGCGTCGAACTCGATGTCCCGCGCGCCGGACAGCCTCAGTCGCCGGGTGGCACGGACCTCGGCCACCCGGGCGTCGGCGTTGTCGGTGTCGACGGTCTCGGGGCGGTTGCCCTCGAGACCGAGGACGACCGCCTTGTCGGAGCCGTGCCCGTGCCCGGTGGCGCCGAGAGAGCCGAACAGCTCCACCTGGACCCGGGCGACGGCGTCGAGCAGCGACTCCGCCTTCAGGGCATCGGTGAACTGCACCGCCGCGCGCATCGGGCCGACCGTGTGGGACGACGACGGTCCGATGCCGACGGAGAACATGTCGAAGACGCTGAGTGCCATCAGCCGGATCCCAACACTTTGAACTCGGCCATGGCGTCGATCAGCCAGCGGCCCAGGAAGTCGGCGTACGAGGCCCGCGGCAGGATCCGGTAGGAGTCGGCCTCGACCTTCCACAGGATCACCGGGACACGTCCGATGTTGGTGACGACCGCCGTGCCCGACGCGTTGGCCCGCGGGTGGAGGTCGAGCGGGCAGCCCTTCTCCAGGACGGCCTGTGCGGACGGGCCCTCGAGCCGGAGGGTGGTGCGGTTGGCCGACAGGTCGACGACCGCGGCACCACCTTCGGAGACGCCCGCGCGCAGGTAGGACACCAGGGTGGAGCCGGCCACGCTCTGCGAGATGACCAGGAACTCGTCGGGCGAGAGCCACAGGACGACCACGTCGTGGCCGGTGGCGACCTCCCCGCATCGCTCGGGGAGCTCGGCACCCAGGATCTTGGCCAGGCGCGCCCGGTCGGACGAGCCGACCGGCACCCGCAGGCCGACCATGGTGAGGAACTGCTCCTCGCGCACCCGCACCCCGAGGGCTCCGGTCACGCCGGCGTCGACGAAGGCGCCATGGAGGTGCTGGGCCGGGCTGACGCGCAGGCCGGAGATCGTCTTGTCGAGCGGCTCGATCGTGGTCTCAACCATCGCGGCGGCTTCCTTCCGGGTCGTAGAGGACGGTTTCAGCGACGACGACGTCGACCAGCCGGTCTCCGACCGGTGCGACGAGGGTCTGGCCGATGCGGTTGCGGCCATCCTTGATGAGTGCCAGCGCGAACGAGCGCCCGAGCGCGGCACTGTGGTAGCTCGAGGTCACGTGGCCGAGCATCGGCACCGGACCGTCGGCAGGGGTGATCGGCGTACCGGCCTCGACGAGCTGGGTGCCCTCGGGCAGCCGGAAGGACTTGTCGACGGGCAGCACCGAGACCAGGTGCTTGCGGTCGGTGCGGGAGGTGTCGGCCCGGCTGTAGGACCGCTTGCCGACGAAGTCCTTCGCCTTGGAGACGATCCACTCCATGCCGGCGTCCTGCGGGGTGACCGTGCCGTCGGTGTCCTGGCCGACGATCGGGTAGCCCTTCTCGGCGCGGAGCACGTGCATGGTCTCGGTGCCGTACGGGGTGATCGCCCACTCCTGGCCGGCGGCATGGATGTCCTTCCACACCTGCGGCCCGAACCAGGTCTCGACGTTGACCTCGAAGGCGAGCTCGCCGGAGAACGAGATCCGGCACACCCGCGCCGGGATGCCCGAGGCGAGCGTGGTCTCACGGAACGTCATGAACGGGAACGCCTCGTTGCTGACGTCGAGGTCCGGCGCGATCTTGGCGATCACGTCGCGGGACCTCGGGCCGACGACCGCGACGGTGGACCACTGCTCGGTGACCGAGGTGAAGCTGACGTCCAGGGTCGGCCACTCGGTCTGGTGCCACTCCTCGAGCCAGTCGAGGACCTTGGCGGCGCCGCCGGTGGTCGTCGTCGTGAAGTAGCGACCCTCGTCGATGCGGAGCGTGACGCCGTCATCGAACATCATCCCGTCGGGCGTGCACATCACGCCGTAGCGGGCCGAGCCGGGGGCGAGCTTCTTGAAGGCGTTGGTGTAGATCCGGTTGAGGAACTCACCGGCGTCGCTCCCCCACACCTCGATCTTGCCCAGGGTGGTCGCGTCCATCATGCCGACGGACTCGCGGACCGCGGCACACTCACGGAGCACGGCCTCGTCCAGCGACTCGCCGTCCTGCGGGTAGTACCAGGGCCGCAGCCATTGCCCCACGATCTCCATCTCGGCGCCGTGCGCGACGTGCCACGGGTGGATCGAGGTCAGCCGGGCCGGGTCGAACAGGTCGCCCCGCTCGCGACCGGCGAGCGCGACGAACGGGACCGGAGCGTACGGAGCGCGGTACGTCGTCGTGCCGATCTCGCCGGGGCTGCGACCGTCGTTGAGGGCGGCCGCGATGACCCCGATGGCGTTGACGCCGGAGGTCTTGCCCTGGTCGTTGGCGGTGCTGATCGAGGTGTAGCGCTTGATGTGCTCGACGCTGCGCATGCCCGCGCCGGTCGCCCGCAGTACGTCGTGCACCGTCTGGTCGCGCTGGAGGTCGACGAAGTGGTCGACCAGGTCGTCGAGCGCGACGCCGTCCTCGGCGACGAGCCACAGGGCGCGCGTGGTGCCGTCGCCCGTCGCGGCCGGGAGCGGTCCCTCCGGCACCTCGGTCGAGCCGGCGAAGCCGGTGGCGAGCAGCGCCGTCGCTGCTGCGTACCGGCCCTCGGCCAGGCACGCGTCGAGGGTGTAGCTGCCGCGGGCCGACCCGACGATCTGCTGGCCGGCGACCTCGCCGTCGGGGACGAACCCGGCCAGGTCCTCGTCCCAGCGGACCTTGCCCTGACGCTGGCTGTGCAGGTGGACCACGGGGCTCCAGCCGCCGGCGACGGCGACGACGTCGCAGGCGATCTCCCGCCGCTCGCCGACCGCGGCGCCGTCGGCGTCGATGGCCGACACCGTCGCCGAGGTGACCCGCGGGTCGCCGTCGGTGTCGAGGACGGCGGAGCCGAGGACGACCTCGATGCCGGCCTCCTCGGCGCGGCGGGCGGCCTCGGACCGCTCAACACGGGCGTCGACGACGGCTGCCACGGCGACCCCGGCGGCGGCCAGGTCGGCGGCGACCTCGTAGGCGCTGTCGTTGGTCGTCGCGAGCAGCACGTCGGAACCGGCGGCGACGCCGTAGCGGTTCAGGTAGGTGCGGACCGCGGAGGCGAGCATGACGCCCGGGCGGTCGTTGTTGCCGAACACCAGCGGACGCTCGTGGGCGCCGGTCGCGATGACGACCTGCTGCGCCCGGATGTGCCACAGCCGCTGGCGCGACAGACCGGCGAGCGCCTCCTTGGCCGGCCTGTCGAGGTGGTCCAGCCGGCTCTCGAGGGCGATCACGTAGTTGGCGTCGTAGCTGCCGAAGGCGTTGGTCCGGGTGAGGACGGTGACCTCGGGAGCGGCCGCGAGCTCCTCGGCGACACCACGCAGCCAGGTGTCGCTGTCCACGCCGTCGATCTCGAGGTCGCGGGCGGAGAGCAGCGACCCGCCGAGCTCGGGCTGGTCGTCGATCAGGATCACCCGGGCGCCGGACGCGGCGGCGTTGCGCGCCGCGGCCAGCCCCGTGGGGCCGGCGCCGATGATCAGCACGTCGGTGTGGACGTACTTCTTGTCGTAGACCGCGGTGTCGTCGGCGGGGTCGAGCTCGCCGAGGCCGCTGAGGTAGTCGGCCTGGAGCCCGTCGACGAGCTCGACGGCCGTGGCCGGCAGCATCGACTCGGCGACGGCGTCACCGGGGCGGCGCAGCCTGACCAGAGCGTTGGACTCCTCGACCCCGGCGGCGAGGACGCCACGGGGGCGCTGCCGGTAGAGCGAGGGGCCGCACTCGAGCACGCCGTTGGCGATCAGCGCGGAGGCGAGGGTGTCACCGGCATGGCCGGCGTACTCCTGACCGTCGACATGGAAGGTGAGTCGGGTCGATCGGTCGATGCGGCCGCCGTCGGTGAGGCGGTGCGACGTCGTGCTCACTGCGAGCCTCCATCCAGGGTCGGGCGTGGTTCGCCGGACCGGTAGACGGCGGCGATGCGGTAGGTGACGGTGTCGCGAAGGACGTTGAACCACTTGCGGCAGCCGGAGCTGTGGACCCAGCGCTCGGCGAAGATGCCCTTGGTGTTCTCGCGGTAGAAGAGGTAGCGACCCCACTCCTCGTCGCTGAGGGTGTTCGGGTCCTCCGGGTAGGGGACGTGCGCCTGACCGCCGTAGTGGAACTCGGTCTCGTCGCGGGGCCCGCAGTCGGGGCAGCTGATGAGGATCATCGTCGGCTCCTTTCAGTGGGCCACGGCTGCTGCGCCGTGCTCGTCGATGAGGGCACCGGTACTGAATCGCTCGAGCGCGAACGGTGCGTTGTACTCGTGTGGCTCGTCGTGGGCGATCGTGTGCGCCATCGTCCAGCCCGCTCCGGGGGTGCCCTTGAAGCCGCCGGTCCCCCAGCCACAGTTGACGTAGAGCTGGTCGATCGGCGTCTTGCTCACGACCGGGGACGCGTCCGGGGTGACGTCGACGATGCCACCCCAGGTCCGCAGCAGGTGCGCGCGGGCGAAGATCGGGAACAGCTCGACGGCGGCCGCCATCTGCTCCTCGATCACGTGGAACCCGCCGCGCTGCCCGTAGCCGTTGTACGCATCGACGCCCGCCCCCATGACGAGCTCGCCCTTGTGGGCCTGGGAGACGTAGACGTGGACGTGGTTCGACATCACCACGGTCGGGTGGACGGGCTGGTGGAGCTCGGAGACCAGCGCCTGGAGCGGGTGCGACTGGATCGGCAGGTCGAAGCCGGCCATCTCGGCGAGGACGCTGGAGTGCCCCGCTGCGCACAGCGCGACCTTTCCGGCCGCGATCGTGCCGCGGCTGGTCTGCACGCCGACGACCCGGTTGCCGTCCTTGACGATCCCGGTCACCTCGCAGTCCTGGATCAGGTCGACGCCCATCTCGTCGGCCTTGCGGGCGAATGCCCAGGCCACGTGGTCGTGCTTGGCGATGCCCGCGCGTGGCTGGTAGGTCGCGCCGAGCACCGGGTAGCGGATGTTGTCGCTGGTATTGATGATCGGGCAGACCTCCTTCACCTGGTCCGCGTCGAGCCACTCGGCGTCGATCCCGTTGAGACGGTTGGCCTCGCAGCGCCGCACCGAGTCGCGTACGTCCTGGAGGGTGTGGGCGAGGTTGAGCACGCCGCGCTGGCTGAACAGGAAGTCGTAGTCGAGCTCCTCGGGCAGCACCTCCCACTGCTTGAGGGAGTGCTCGTAGATCGCCGCGGACTCGTCCCACAGGTAGTTGGACCGGATGATCGTCGTGTTGCGCGCCATGTTCCCGCCGGCGAGCCAGCCGCGCTCGAGGACCGCGACGTTCGTGATGCCGTGGTTCTTCGCCAGGTAGTACGCCGTCGCCAGGCCGTGGCCGCCGCCGCCGATGATGACGACGTCGTAGGAGGACTTGGGCTCCGGGTTGCGCCAGAGGAAGTCGGGGTGCTCGGGCAGCAGGTCTGCCATCACTCGGCTCCGTTCGACTCGAGGAGGTGGGGGTAGAGCGGGTGCTTCTCGGCGAGGTTCGTGACCCGCGCGCGCAGCGCGTCGGCCGTCTCCTCGGTGAAGTCGTCCTTCAGCGCCGCCGCGATGATGTCGGCCACCTCATGGAAGTCGGTGTCGCCGAACCCGCGGGTGGCCAGCGCGGGCGTGCCGATCCGCAGACCGGAGGAGACCATCGGCGGGCGCGGGTCGAACGGGACCGCGTTGCGGTTGACGGTGATGCCGATGCGGTGGAGCCGGTCCTCGCCGTCCTGGCCGTTGAGCTCGGAGTCGCGCAGGTCGACCAGCACGAGGTGTACGTCCGTGCCGCCGCTGACCACGGAGACTCCGGCCGCCGCGACGTCGTCGGCGAGCAGCCGCTCGGCGATGATGCGGGCGCCCCGCAGCGTACGCTCCTGGCGCTCGCGGAACTCGGGCTCCGCCGCGACCTTGAAGGCGACCGCCTTGCCGGCGATGACGTGCTCGAGCGGCCCGCCCTGCTGGCCCGGGAAGACCGAGGAGTTGATCTTCTTGGCGATGGCCGCATCGTTGGTGAGGATGACACCGCCGCGCGGACCACCGAGGGTCTTGTGAGTCGTCGAGGTGACCACGTCGGCGAAGGGCACCGGGTTCGGGTGCAGGCCGGTCGCGACCAGGCCGGCGAAGTGGGCCATGTCGACCATGAGCCGGGCACCGACCAGATCGGCGATCCGGCGGAACTCCGCGAAGTCGAGCTGACGGGGGTAGGCGGACCAGCCCGCGACGATCAGCTTGGGCCGGTGCTCGAGGGCGAGGCGCTCGACCTCGGCCATGTCGATCAGGAAGTCCTCGCGGGAGACCTCGTACGGCACCACCTGGTAGAGACGGCCGGAGAAGTTGATCTTCATGCCGTGGGTGAGGTGGCCGCCGTGCGCCAGCGAGAGGCCGAGGATGGTGTCACCCGGCTCGAGGAGGGCGAACATCGCGGCGGCGTTGGCCTGGGCGCCGGAGTGCGGCTGCACGTTGGCGTACTCAGCGGAGAAGAGCGCCTTGAGACGGTCGATGGCGAGCTGCTCGATGACGTCGACGTGCTCGCATCCGCCGTAGTAGCGACGGCCGGGGTAGCCCTCGGCGTACTTGTTGGTGAGGACCGATCCCTGAGCCTCCATGACGGCGGCGGGAGCGAAGTTCTCCGAGGCGATCATCTCCAGCGTGTTCTGCTGGCGGCTCAGCTCGGCGTCGATCTGCGCACGGACCTCGGGGTCGAGGTCCGCGAGCGAGGCGGTCAAGACGTCAACCACGATGAACTCCCAAACTCTTGAAGTACGATTGATATATCAGTTCCGGATCACCAGTATGCTTGGTGGCGAAGACACCTGTCAACGGTCCAGACCAGACGGTTCAGATCAAAGAAAGTGGTGACATCGGATGACCGACCTTCAGGCACCCGTCCGGCCGACGGTCGGCGCGCCGCCGACCTCCCTGGCGTACGCCGCCTACGAGCGCATCCGGGACCTGCTGATCATGCTCGACATCAGGCCGGGCGAGCCGATCAACGACGGCCGGCTCGCGGACTCCCTGGGCTTCGGACGTACACCGGTGCGCGAGGCGCTCAAGCGCCTGGAGACCGACCACCTGGTCGTCTCCTACCCACGCCGGGGCACGTTCGCGACGGCTGTCGACGCCACCGAGCTGGGCGCGATCTCCGACCTGCGTCAGCAGCTCGAGCCGTTCGCGGCTCACCGGGCGGCGACGGCCGCCACCGAGCAGATGCGGGCCGAGCTGCGCATGATGGCCGCGCGGGTTCGCACCCTCGACGGGTCGGGCGACGACCGGCCGACGCTGATGCGGCTCGACATGTCGGTGCACCGGCTGATCTACCGCGCGACCGGCAACAAGCACCTCGAGGACGTGCTGATCCGCTATGACAACCTGGCGACCCGGATCTGGTGCCTGGTCGTCGACAAGCTCCCCGATCTGGCCTCCCACATCGCCGAGCACGCCGACCTGCTGGACGCGATCGCCGACGGCGACGCCGAGCGCGCCGAGCGGCTGACCAGGGAGCACATCGACAGCTTCGCCACGGCGGTCCGGCGGGTCCTCTGACCTCGCCCTCCCGAAAACACAGATCGGGCG